>JAGAJQ010000024.1 GCA_017828955.1 Oscillospiraceae bacterium | reverse complement strand
GAAAATTCTTCCTTTTCGGGTTCGGTTATTGTTTCTATCTTTTCACTTCCTTGATAGAGTTTTACAGAGGTAGGAAGATTTTTCTTTTTGAGAATATTATTTATACCCTCTTTGCTGAGTTCATAGATAACCGCGAAGCAAGGAACGCCCACGAGCATTCCGACGAAGCCGAAAAGTCCCCCACCGACAAGGATTGCAAACATTACCCAGAATGCAGGAAGACCTATCGAATCGCCCAAAATCTTGGGACCTAAGATATTTCCGTCAAACTGCTGAAGAACGAGAACAAAGATTGCGAATACGAGTGCTTGCTGAGGAGATTCGAAGAAGAGAAGTATGATACTTGGAATCGCACCAAAAATAGGTCCGAAGAATGGGATCATATTTGTTACACCGATAATTACGCTTATGAGAACTGAATATGAAAGCCCCATAAACTGCATTCCGATAAAACAAAGAAGGCCTATAATAAGAGAGTCGACAGCTTTTCCGCCGATGAAACCTATGAAAGTTTTATCAGCTCTTGCTGTTATTTCAAGCATTTTATCCGCCGTAGGCTTTTTAAGAACGGCGTATATTGTCTTTTTAATCTGACCTTTGAAATTTTCTTTACCGCAGAGAAGATAAACCATTACTACAAAAGCGAGTAAAAAGTCCTTCGCCCAGAATATAAGCGCTTTGAGAACGCTTGTTGCACCTGTTGCGAGATTTGAAAGCTGAGGCGAATAGTTCTTTATGATATCTTCAACGCCGACTTCGAGTTCAGCGAATGCTGTATGGATATAATCGTAAATCGAGGGATATGCATCTTTAAGAAGATTTATCCATTCTTCAGCTTTTGCGATATAGCTATCAAACGAAAGAACAATGCTTATAAGGCTCTTTGAAACCTGAGGAATAATGCTCGCGATAAGAGTTGCTAAAATCAAAAGAATGAAAAGAGTTGTAAGCGTTGCCGAAATCCCTCTTGTAAGTTTTGGATGAGGCTTTTTGCGTTCTGTTACTTTCTTTACATATTTTTCGATTGTATTTAAAATCGGGTTTGCGAGATATGCAAAAACCGCACCCCATATTACAGGTCTGATTACTGTATATACTGCGTCGAGCGCTTCTATAAGGCCTTTATATCTTGCAAATCCTACGACGATAAGTGCGCAGACGATAAATGTTCCTACTACATATTTTGAAATTGTGAGATATTTCTGATTAAGTTCTTTTTTCATCTTCTACCTCCCGAAAAAGTGACTTTTTCTGCCACTTCAGACATAATGTAATTATACACCAAAAATACTTAAAATGGAATACCTATTTTATCAAAATTAAAACTTTTAATTTGTCTTAACTTATGCTATAATAGAATGTATCACATCTATAACATACAAAGGAGCAGAAATAATGTCTTTAAATGGCTTCAAGGAACTTAAACAAAAAGCACTTTCAGCTTATTTCGGAAGAATGAATCCCGAACAGAAAAAAGCTGTTTTCACAATAAAAGGACCCGTTCTTATTCTTGCGGGTGCAGGAAGCGGAAAGACAACCGTTCTTGTAAACAGAATTGCAAATATGGTTTATTTCGGAAATGCCTATGACAGCGATTATATCCCTCAGAATATTTCAGCTGAAGATGAAGAATTTCTCAGAAACTACCAGAAGGGTGATGACGCGGAAAGGCTCAGAAATATAATCTGTAATCCCGATGAAATAATAAAGCCCTGGAATATCCTTGCTATCACATTTACAAACAAGGCAGCGGGTGAATTAAAACAGCGTCTTGCGGATATGCTGGGCGATGCGGGAACAGGCATTACTGCGGCTACATTCCATTCAGCATGTGTAAGAATTTTAAGAAGAGAAATAGAACAGTTAGGTTACCCCTCTGACTTTACTATCTATGACAGTGATGATTCGCAGAGAGTTATAAAGACCTGTCTTTCTGAACTTGATATTTCGGACAAGATGTTCCCTCCTAAATCTGTTGCGGGGGTTATCAGTTCGGCAAAGGACAGAATGTTATCTCCCTCTGACTTTGAGGCGGAATACGGAAATGATTTCAGAATGTCAAAAATCGCACTTGTCTATAACCTTTATCAGAAAAAGCTTATTGCAAGCGGTGCACTTGACTTTGATGACATTATAAGACTTACTGTTATTCTCTTTGAAAAATTCCCCGAAACCTTACGTCATTACAGAAACCTCTATAAATACATAATGGTCGATGAATATCAGGATACAAACCACGCACAATACAGACTTGTAAGTCTTCTTTCGGGAGAGCACAGAAACTTATGCGTTGTTGGTGATGACGACCAGAGTATCTATAAATTCAGAGGCGCTACAATAGAAAATATATTAGGCTTTGAAGATGAATTCGACGACTGCAGAACAATAAGACTTGAACAGAATTATCGTTCGACACAGTATATTCTCGACGCCGCAAACGGAGTTATCAAGAACAACAGAGGCAGAAAATCAAAAACCTTATGGACAGACGACAAGAGTGGCGATAAGGTTAAGATCTGTAAACTTCAGAACGAAAACGCAGAAGCAAAATTTATATCTGATGAAATTTTAGAAGGCATTAAAAACGGAAAGAAATATTCAGACTACGCTATCCTTTACAGAATGAACGCACAGTCAAACAGCGTCGAAAGAGCGTTTACGGCGGCGGGTATTCCATATAAGGTCTATGGCGGAATGAGATTCTATGACCGAAAAGAAATAAAAGATATTATTGCATATCTTTCGGTTATCAATAATCCTTATGATATGCTTCGTCTTAAAAGAATAATAAACGAACCTAAAAGAAGCATAGGCGACGCTACTGTTTCTGCGGTTGAACAGATTTTTACAGACACGGGTGAAAGTCCTGTAAGCATTAT
>JAGAJQ010000220.1 GCA_017828955.1 Oscillospiraceae bacterium | reverse complement strand
GAATTTTTTATACAAGGCCTCTGAAAGAGTAATTATCTGCAAGTCACTTTCAGGAGTAGCACCTATAATCATCTGTGTGCTTTGCCCTGCGGGAACGAATTTCGGTGCTGCTTTATACTTTACGATTTCTGTGTGATTTTCTTCAATCCCCGTTCTGATATTATGCATAGGAAGAAGAATGTTGCGCTTTGATTTATCGGGGGCGATTTTATTAAGGCTTTCTTCAGAAGGAAGTTCGATATTAACGCTCATTCTGTCGGCCAAAAAGCCAAGTTTTTCAATAAGCAAAGGGTCAGCACCGGGTATCGCTTTTGCGTGGATATAGCCGTTAAATTTATACTCATATCGAAGAATTCTCAGAATTTCAATCATCTGTTCGCAGGTATAATCGGGGCTTTTTATTATCCCCGAGCTCAAAAACAGACCTTCGATATAATTTCTTTTATAAAAATTTATAACAAGTTCGGCAAGTTCACGCGGTTCAAACCTTGCCCTTTCTATATCGTTGCTTCTTCTGTTGATACAGTATTTACAGTCGAAAAGGCAATAGTTTGTCATTAAAACTTTTAAAAGCGAAATGCATCTTCCGTCAGCGGCAAAGCTATGGCATATACCGCAGGAAGCAGCATTTCCTATGCCGTCAATACTTCCGCCTCTGTCAACGCCGCTCGATGTGCAGGCAGCATCATATTTTGCGCTGTCGCCAAGTATTTTAAGTTTTTCTAAAAGTTCCAACCCTGTCACCTCTTAAAACAAAAATCGAACATATGTTCTGCTTTTCTATTATAGCAGAACATATGTTCGATTGTCAATAGTTTTTCAGTTGTATTTTTTTCCTATAACAGCAGATGAAAGTTTGCCGAGTTTCAAGGTTGACATAGTTTTGGTTCTTGTTATTTCAGCCTTTCCGCTTGAAATGAGTATTTCGTCATATTCTGAAAGAATAAGCTTTTTGGAAACTTTTTCATCAGAAAAATTGAGTGCTACAATGAGTTTGTCTCCGTCATCAGAAAGTCTTTCAAAGATAAAAAGACATTCATCGTTTTCTTTTTCTGTCCACTTAAAAAATCTTCCGTCAAAGTCATTTTTGTGAAGCACGGGATATGAAGAATAAAGTGAAGAAAGTTCACTGAAGAATTCTGTAAGTTCTTCTCTTCTGCCGTTTTCCCATTCGAGAACATCATATTCGTTCCATTCTTTTTCAGAGGGAATTTCTGTTCCCATAAAAAAGAGTTTTTTTCCGGGGTGAGTAAAAGCATATGTAAGAAGAAGTTTCAGCTGTAAAAAGCGTTCTTCAAAATCGCCATAGAATTTATTTATGAGCGACTTTTTCCCGTGAGAAACCTCATCGTGTGAAAGAGGCAGAATATAGTTTTCGTTATAGAAATAATCCATTGAATGATAGATGCTGTAAGCCTTATATTCCCTCTTTTCAAAAGGAAGAGAAAGGTAATAAAGGGTGTTGTTCATCCAGCCCAAATCCCACTTATAATCAAACCCTAAACCGCCGTATTCTACGGGTGCCGTTACCTTTCCGAAAATGGATGAATCCTCGGCTATAAGCATTACATCGCTATATTTTTTCGAGATATAGAAATTAAGCGTTTTCATAAACCATATAGCTGGTTCATTAAGCCCCTCATCACCGCTTCCGTGACGATAAATCATCTCTGAAACGGCATCGAAACGAATTCCGTCGATATGATAATTTTCTATCCAGAAAGCTACTGCCGAATGAAGAAAACTTATAACAAAAGGTTTTGAAAAATCGAAAAGCGTCGTTCCCCAACGGCTATGTCTTTCACTTTCTATGTTACTTTCAAAGATATGTGATCCGTCATAACAGTTAAGTGCAAAATAATCTGAAACGAAATGCAAGGGAACAAAATCCATAATGACGCCAATGCCGTTCTGATGGCATTTTTCTATAAGTTTTTTAAGTCCGTCGGGGTTTCCGTATCTTGACGTTGCGGAATAATATCCCGAAACCTGATATCCCCAGCTTGCGTCGAGAGGGTATTCGGTAAAGGGGAGAAATTCAACATAATTTGCTCCCAAAGATTTTACATAGGGAATAAGTTTTTCAGCTGTTTCTTCATAAGAAAGAAACTCGCCGTCATCCTTTTTCATAAACGAACCGAGATGGACTTCATAGATATTCATAGGTTTCGAAAAATCTTTTTTTCTTGATAAAATCCATTCGTTATCGTTCCATTTATAATCAAAAGGGTTATAGATAACAGACGCATTACCGGGGCGTTTTTCCGAGAAGAACGCAAAGGGATCCATACGATCAAAAGTTTCGCCGTTTTTTGTAGTTATTCTGAATTTATACATCTGCCCTGCTTCTGCGCTTTTTACAGAAACAGACCATACTCCGTCATCGTCATTTTTCATCGGAATATCTTTCCAATCAGAAAACTCTCCTATCAAAGAAACGTTTTTAGCTTCGGGTGCAAAAACAGAAAATCTGTTGCCCTCTTTTTCGGAATGAACGCCCAAAGTTTCATAGGCCGAAAAAGACAATCCCGATAAAATATTTTTTATATCCATTATTAAAGTTCCATTCCGCAGAGTAACCATCTGCCGTTTGATTTTATAAAGAACATATTGTAATCAACATTATAGTCGACAATTTTCCAACCGATATTTATATGATAGACAAACTTTATTCTTACAGAAAAATGTGTGTCGTCATAAACCTTTATATCGCTGTGTGATACTTCGTCATAAGAGAAAGTATGCTCTGCATACCAGTCGTTATAAAAGCCCTTTACTGTTTTGTAATACTCACATTCGGGGAAAAGATAAGGAGAGAGTTCTGCAAATTTTATATCGGTAATTCCATAAAGAGCGTATTTAACAGCAACTTCTTCCGAAAGTGATTTAGCGAGCGCTTCCATTTCGGGTGAAACTTCGGGGAGCGCATAAAATTCTCCGTTATCGCCTGAAAGTTTCATCTCTTCGCCGTTTTCAGAAAAGACTTTAAGAGATGGCTTATTGAGAAGATTTTTAACCTCATAATATTCAAACGATGGTTTCAAAGCCTCGT
>JAGAJQ010000219.1 GCA_017828955.1 Oscillospiraceae bacterium | reverse complement strand
GCCTCTCTGATTTCCTGAGTTATCTTGTAGCCGTATGTATCTTCTTTTGATACAATAGCGAGAACAAGTGCGTCAAGTAAACTTGCGCTGATAGGAAATGCCATATTTTACAGTCCCCCTTTTTCTGAAATAATATTTTTTAAAAACTAATATTGTTTTGTTTTCTATATTATACGGCATATAATATAATATGTCAACTATATATTATAACAAAAAAAGCAGTAGGAAATCCTACTGCTTTCGACATATTATACAAAACGGCTATTCCGAGAGTTCGATCCACTCATCAGAAAGTTCTGAAATCTTATTTTTTGTTTCTTCAATCAGCATACACTTTTCGTTTAAAAGTTGATAATCCCTTGTGATTTCAGGAAGGGTTATTTCTTCTTCAAGTGTCGCCTGTAAAGATTCAAGTTCTTCGATCTCTTTTTCTATCGCCTTTATGCGCTGTTTTCTCGCTGCGTCAGCACTACGCTGTTCTTTTGTTCTGTAAACCTTTGTATTCTTTTCCTCTGCGGTTTTCTGTTTCTTGATTTTGATTTCCTGCTCCTCTGCTTTCATCTTTTCGCGTTGAGCATTCATATATTCAGAAAATCCGTAAGGATAGTCAACAATTTCGCCATCGTCGATTTCTATTATCCTTGTTGCAAGACGATTTAAAAGGTATCTGTCATGCGAAACGAAGAAAATGGTCTGATCGAATTTACATAGCGCTTCTTCAAGTTCTTCCTTGCTGACAAGATCCAAGTGGTTAGTAGGTTCGTCGAGGATTAAAACATTTCCTCTTTCCTCAATCATAATGGCAAAACAAAGTTTCGCTCTCTCTCCACCGCTTATAACTCCTACCTTTTTGAATACATTTTCTCCCGTGAGTCTGACTCTTCCAAGCGCCCCTCTTATTTCTTTATCAAGCATTGTTCTGTTTCTGTTATGAAGTTCGTTTATAACGGTATTTTCAGGGTTAAGGTTAGCACCCTCCTGATCAAAATAACTTATCTTTACATTTTCAGCCCAGTCAATAATACCTTTGTTATGGGGAATTATATTCTGTAAAACTTTAAGCATTGTTGATTTTCCTGTTCCGTTTGAGCCGATAAAGGCAATTTTTTCTCCTCGTTTTGCCTCAAAAGAAACGCTGTCAACAAGTGTTTTAGCGCCATCGCCTACTGTAAGGTCGATATTTCTTACCGAAAGAATATCTATGGGCGGAACAATATCATACTGAAAATCAAGATGAATTCTTTTTTCTTCGGGCAAAGGTTTTTCAACAAGTTCAGCCTCTATTCTCTCTATTGCGTGGCGTTTGTTTTTCGCAGCAGACGCTGATGTTGCTCTTACAATATGACTGTCAACAAATTCAGTAAGGCGCTTTATTTCTGCCTGTTGTGCGTCATATTCTTTTTGTTGTCTTGCTATTGCCTCTTCCTTCTGTTTCATAAAGGAGGTGTAGTTTCCTTTATATCTGCGTATACGTCCTCTTTCGATTTCAGCAACGGATGTGCAGAGTTTATCTAAAAAATATCTGTCGTGGGATACTATCAAAAGTGCGCCCTTATATCCCGAAAGATAATCTTCAAGCCACATAACTGTTTTGAAGTCAAGATGGTTTGTAGGTTCGTCGAGAATAAGAAGCTTAGGATTTTCGAGAAGAAGTTTTGCTATTGCAAGTCTTGTCCTCTCCCCACCTGAAAGTTCTGAAATAACGCTTTCATATCTGTCCGAGGGAAAACCCATTCCTCCTAAAACCGTTTTTATCTTTACATCGATAAGATAGCCTTCGTTTGCCTCAAACCAATGTGAAAGTCGTGTATATTCTTCTGCTATCGACTTATCTTCGGTATTATGCATTTCGTTTTCGAGAAAACGCATTCTTTCTTCCGTCGAAAGAAGTTCTGAAAAAGCGGTTTTCATTTCTTCTATAATAGTATTATTTTTATCAAGACCGCTGTTCTGTTCGAGATAGCCTATCGAAGTCGCCTTTGAAACAAAAACCGAACCATCGCCCTCCATGATATGATCGGGCAGTTCTTTTCCTGTAAGGATTTTAAGAAGAGTTGATTTTCCGCAACCGTTTCGCCCGATAAGCCCTATTCTGTCATTATCTTCGATAGTAAGAGAAATATTATCGAGGACCTGCGTTCCGTTATAGAATTTATTTATTTTATCAAGTGATGCTATCATTTTTTACTCTCTCCAAAATAATTGTCTATACTATTATACTATATATAAAGAAAAAAATAAAGGGGCAAAAAATATCCGCACCCGAAAAACGAGTGCGGAATATTTAAAGGTTAATTACTTGTTGTTATAAAGTCCACGCTTTACGTATGTTGTATGGAGAACTTCATGAGCCTTATGGCTGTTGGGTTCACCGAAGAATTCATCGTAGATAGACTTGATAGCAGGGTTTTCGTGTGATCTTCTTACAGAGTTAGCAGCGTCGATAGCGTAGAGTGCTTCTGCTCTCTTAGCTCTGATATCTGTGAAGTTACGAACTGATGCGGGCTGATAAGGCTGACCACCACCGTTTACGCAACCGCCGGGGCAACCCATAACTTCGATGAAGTGGTAATCTGCTTCGCCTGCCTTAACCTTGTTAAGAAGCTTTTCAGCGTTTGCTGTGCCTGAAACAACAGCGAGCTTGATTTCCATTCCGTTAACTGTGTATGAAGCTTCCTTGATGCCTTCCATACCACGAACTTCTGTGAATTCGATAGGAGCGTCAGCGTTTTCGCCTGTGAGCTTCCATACTGCTGTACGGAGAGCAGCTTCCATAACGCCGCCTGATGCACCGAAGATAACAGCAGCACCTGTTGAAATTCCGAGAGGTTCATCAAACTTTTCATCAGCGAGTTCTGTGAACTTGATACCAGCGCGCTTGATCATTCTTGCGAGTTCTCTTGTTGTGATTGAGATATCAACATCGGGAACGCCTGCAGCAGCCATATCATCTCTGCCGATTTCGAACTTCTTTGCTGTACAAGGCATTACTGCTACAACAACGATGTTCTTAGGATCAACGCCTATTTTTTCAGCGTAGTATGTCTTAGCAACAGCACCGAACATCTGCATAGGTGACTTGCATGATGAAAGGTTTTCTGTCATTTCGGGGAAGTAGTGTTCGCAGTACTTGATCCATCCGGGTGAGCAAGAGGTGATCATAGGAAGCTTTCCGCCGTTCTGTACTCTTCCGAGGAATTCTGTTGCTTCTTCCATGATTGTAAGGTCAGCAGCGAAATCTGTATCAAATACATTGTTGAAGCCGAGCTTACGGAGAGCGGCAACCATTTTGCCTTCAACGTTTGTTCCGATAGGCATACCGAAATCTTCACCGAGAGCAGCTCTTACAGCGGGAGCTGTCTGAACGATAACATACTTATCGGGATCAGCGATTGCTTCGATAACTGCTGTTGTGTTGTCCTTTTCATAGATAGCACCAACAGGGCAGTTTACGATACACTGACCGCAAGAGATACATGATGTTTCGCCAAGACCCATTTCAAATGCACTTGAAACATTTGTTGCAAAACCTCTTTCGTTAGCGCCGATAACGCCAACACCCTGGTTTGCTTCACATACAGCAACGCAACGACGGCAGAGGATACACTTGTTGTTATCTCTTACCATATGAGCAGCTGTTGTGTCGAGGTCATAAACAGGCTTGTCACCTGCATAGTAATCTTCATCTTCAATGCCGAGATCATAGCAGAGCTTCTGAAGTTCACAGTTGTCTGCTCTTACGCATGAAAGACATTTCTTTTCGTGTGTTGAAAGAATAAGCTGAAGTGTCTTCTTTCTTGAATCGATAACTGCGGGTGAGTTAGTTGTGATAACCATACCTTCAGTTACAGGGTATACACATGATGCTACTATTCTCTTAGGACCTAAAGCATCGCCTCTCTTTTCCTGAGCTTCAACAACACAGATACGGCAAGCGCCGATTGCGTTGATGTCCTTGAGGAAGCAGAGTGTGGGGATGTCGATGTTTGCAATTCTTGCAGCTTCGAGAATAGTCGAGCCCTTAGGCACAGAAACTTCTACGCCATTGATAATTACATTTATATTTTCCATTAGCTTCTATCCTCCTACTTCTTGATGATTGCGCCGGGCTTACATACGCCGACACAAGCGCCACACTTAACGCATTTTTCCTTATCGATTTCCATAGCAGCAAGTTTCTTGCCGGGAGCGATGTAATCTGTTCTTGTGATTGCGTTAGCAGGACACTGCTTAGCACAAACGCCACAACCGATACAGTTGTCCTTGACAATTTCATAGCTGAGAAGATCACGGCATACGCCAGCTTCACACTTCTTGTCAACAACGTGTGCAATATATTCGTGTCTGAAGTATTTGAGTGTTGAGAGAACGGGGTTGGGAGCTGTCTGACCAAGTCCGCAGAGTGCGTTTGCCTTGATGTAGTAGCAGAGTTCTTCGAGCTTGTCGATATCTTCGAGTGTTCCCTGTCCCTTTGTGATCTTGTCGAGAATTTCAAGAAGTCTTCTTGTACCAACACGACAAGGTGTACATTTACCGCAAGATTCATCTACTGTAAATTCGAGGAAGAACTTAGCGATGTCAACCATACAGTTGTCTTCGTCCATAACGATAAGTCCGCCTGAACCCATCATTGAACCGATAGAAATGAGGTTATCGTAGTCGATAGGAATATCGAGGTGTTCTGCGGGGATACATCCGCCTGAAGGACCACCTGTCTGTGCTGCCTTGAATTTCTTTCCGTTAGGAATACCGCCACCGATTTCTTCGATAACAGTTCTGAGTGTTGTACCCATAGGAATTTCTACGAGACCTGTGTTGTTGATCTTACCACCAACAGCGAATACCTTTGTTCCTCTTGACTTTTCTGTACCCATTGATGTGAACCAGTCAGCACCATTGAGGATGATCTGAGGAATGTTAGCGTATGTTTCAACATTGTTGAGGAGTGTAGGCTTGCCGAAAAGACCTTTTTCAGCAGGGAAAGGAGGACGAGGACGAGGTTCGCCTCTGTTACCTTCGATTGATGTCATAAGAGCAGTTTCTTCACCACATACGAATGCACCGGCACCGAGACGGAGACCGATATCGAATGAGAAGTCTGTTCCGAAAATATTCTTACCGAGGAGACCCTTTTCACGAGCCTGCTTGATAGCGATTTCAAGACGTTCTACAGCGATAGGATATTCAGCACGAACGTAGATGTAACCCTGATCAGCGCCAATTGCATAACCAGCGATAGCCATTGCTTCGAGAACAACGTGGGGGTCACCTTCGAGAACTGAACGGTCCATAAATGCGCCGGGGTCGCCTTCGTCGGCGTTACAAGCAACATACTTCTGACCTTCCTTAACGATGTTCTTAGCGAGCTTCCACTTCATACCTGTAGGGAATCCGCCGCCTCCACGTCCACGGAGACCTGAATCGAGGATTGTCTGGATGACTTCATCCTGTGACATTTCCTTAAGTGCCTTGCCGAGTGCTTCATAACCGCCTCTACCGATGTATTCATCGATACATTCAGGGTTGATAACACCACAGTTTCTGAGAGCAACACGATGCTGCTTTTTGTAGAAAGCTGTATCATCGAGAGCCTTTATTTCATCGCCGTCAACTGTTTCGTTATAGAGGTATTCCTTAACAGGATTACCATCAACGAAATGTTCCTTAACGATACGAGCAATTCTATCTTCTGTAACCATTGAATAGAATGTGCCTTCGGGGTAAACAATCATAATAGGGCCTAACGCACAAAGTCCGAAACAACCTGTCTTAACGATCTGAACTTTTTCTGTAAGACCATTTGCGGAAATTTCCTTTTCAAGAGCGTCAATGATTTTCATTGAGCCTGAAGAAGTACAACCTGTACCGCCGCAAACGAGTACATGTCTTTCATATTTTGAAGATGCGTTGCCATGAGTTCTGAGAGCAACTTCGCCCTCCATCTTGGCTTTGACAACGTTGAGTTCTTCAAGAGTTTTCATATCTTAATCCTCCTGTCTGTTTGTAGCAATTGATACTAGTTGTATTTTGCGAGAATGTCATCAAGCATATCGGGTGTAAGTCTTCCGTAAACATCTTCGTTTACAGTAAGAACGGGTGCGAGACCGCAAGCACCGATGCAACGGCAAGCTTCAAGTGAGAATTTACCGTCTGCTGTGCATTCGCCGCCCTGGATACCGAGCTTTTCTATGAGCTTTTCATAGAGATCGCCGGCACCCTTAACGTAACATGCTGTTCCTAAACATACAGAAATTCTATACTTACCCTTGGGGTAAAGTGAGAACTGTGCGTAGAATGTTGCAACGCCGTAAATTTTTTCGAGAGGAATACCTGTTTCCTCTGCAATCATTGTCTGTACTTCGATAGGGAGATAACCGTAGATGTCCTGTGCCTTCTGCATGATAGGCATGAGGCAACCCTGTTCGTCCTTTAACGAAGCAATTACTTCCTTGAGCTGCTTTTCCTGTTCAGGTGTGCCATTGAAAGGAGCAGCCTTTTTCTTAGAACCCATTGTAGAACCTCCTTGAAAATGTTTTGATTGAGTATGTATCAACAACCCAACCTGAGAGATTTTGACAGGGCATAGTTACCCCATCATTTATACAAAAATAATTATAACACAACACGCAAAAAAATGCTACAAAAATATATTACAGTTAATTTGTGAATTTTTTGTCGAACTTGCACAACGGGTAATACATTTTTTGCCAGAAGCCTATTTTTTCGGGCTTGATAATATACTTGAAAGGTCTACTTTTATGTGGTATAATGGTAAAAAACAAAACAAGGGGTGTTGTTATGATTTTTGAAGAAAAGGAGAATTTCATTGCTGAATGCAGCGAAGATTTGTCGCTCGTCTATGACGACATTTCGTCATCGGCCGTCATAAACCTTTCATCGCTTGACTGCAAAAAGACAAAGCTCTGTATCGTCGATGTAATCAACGGATTTATAAATTGCGGACCTCTTTCGGATAATAGCATTTCTGCGATAATTCCCGAAATCAACCTGCTTTCAAAAGCAGCTTCCGAAAACGGAATGGAAATCATTTCTTTCTATGACAATCATGACGAAAACTCACCCGAATTCGAAAGTTTTCCTCCCCATTGCTTAGAGGGCACAGAAGAAGCCGCCGTTGTAGAAGAACTCAGCTGGCTTGAGGCTTATGAAAAATATAAATGCTTACCCAAAAAATCAACAAACGCATTTTTTGAAGAAGAAATAAAATCCCTCACATCTGATGACGAAAAAACAGACACTTTCATCGTTGTCGGTGACTGTACGGACATATGCGTTCTTCAGTTCGCGCTCGCTTTGAAAGTAAACGCAAACGCGAAGGGCAAGAAAGTGAGAGTTATAGTTCCCGTAGACTGCGTTGACACTTACGGTGCACCTATGCACAACAAAAATCTTATGAATCTGATGTCGCTTAAAATAATGAAAAACAGCGGCATTGAAATCGTCAAAAAAATAAATACTGCGGAGTGATAAATATGAATTCACGCAACCTTACAATGCTCGTTGACTTTTACGAGATTACTATGGCAAACGGTTTTTTTGAAAACGGAATTGCCGATAAAACCGCTTGTTTTGATATGTTTTTCAGAAGCGTTCCCGATAAGGGTGGATTTGCCATAATGGCAGGTGTCGGTCAGATGATTGAATATCTCAAAAACATTCATTTTGATGATGACGACATTGAGTTTTTAAGAAGCAAAAATCTTTTCTGCGAAGAGTTTTTAGAGTATCTTAAAACCTTTAAGTTTTCTTGCGATGTATGGGCTGTTCCCGAAGGAACGCCTATCTTCCCCGGCGAACCGATTGTTACAGTAAAAGGCCCCGTTATTCAGGCGCAGTTTATCGAAACAATGGTACTTTTATCGATAAATCATCAGAGCCTTATTGCAACAAAAGCAAACAGAATTGTCAGAGCAGCAGACGGCAGACCCGTTATGGAATTCGGTTCGAGAAGAGCGCAGGGATACGACGGTGCAATATATGGTGCGAGAGCGGCTTATATCGGCGGATGTGCAGGAACGGCTTGTGCTATCGCCGACAAGGATATGGGTGTTTCTGCTATGGGAACAATGGCGCACAGTTGGGTTCAGATGTTCCCGACGGAACTCGACGCTTTCAGGGCTTATGCAAAGGTTTATCCCGATAGTTCAACCTTCCTCGTTGACACATACAATGTTGTTAAATCAGGAGTGCCGAACGCAATAACAGTTTTCAAGGAACTCAGAGAAAAAGGCCATAAGGGCGGCGGAATAAGAATAGACAGCGGAGATATAACCTATCTTTCAAAAAAAGCAAGAAAAATGCTTGATGACGCAGGTCTTGACGATGTAAAAATCGTTGCTTCAAACTCACTCGACGAATACATCATAAGAGATCTTCTGATACAGGGTGCTAAAATTGATACTTTCGGCGTCGGTGAACGACTTGTAACGTCAAAATCAGAACCTGTTTTCGGTGGAGTTTACAAACTTTCCGCTATCGAAGAAAACGGCGAACTTGTTCCGAGAATAAAGATTTCTGAAAATGTCGGAAAAATCACAAATCCCGCGCACAAGGCTGTTTGGCGACTGTTCGACAACGAAACAGGAAAAGCTATTGCTGATGTTATCACCCTTGCTGATGAAGTAATCGACGACAGCAAACCCTATGTGATTTTCGACCCTATTCAGACATTCAAGAAAAAGACTGTAAAGAATTTCACAGCGAAAAAATTACAGGAACAGATTTTCAGAAACGGCGAATGTATCTATCCTGATTATACAGCCGACGAACTGAAAAAATACTGCGAAACACAACTCGAAACAATATGGGACGAAGTAAAGCGTTTTGAAAATCCCCACGAATATTATGTTGACCTTTCGCAGAAACTCTATGATATAAAGCACAGTATGCTTGATAAATATTTTGACAATTAAAGGAGAATGAAAAATGAACATCTGGCACGACATATCACCCGACCGTATAATGAAAGACGATTTTTATGCAGTTATAGAAATCTCAAAGGGTAGCAAAATCAAATACGAACTTGACAAAGAAACAGGCGTTTTAAAACTTGACAGAATACTTTATACATCGACACACTACCCCGCTAACTACGGATTTGTTCCGAGAAGTTTCGCAGAAGACGGAGACCCGCTTGACGTTCTCGTTCTCTGTTCTGAAATTATAGCACCTATGTCACTTGTAAGATGCTATCCGATAGGCGTTATCTGTATGCTCGATAACGGTGATCCCGACTACAAGGTAATCGCTATTCCCTTTGAAGATCCGACATACAATAGTTATAAGGATATCAGTGAACTTCCTACTCATATCTTCGACGAAATGTCACACTTCTTCAAAGTTTATAAGACGCTTGAAGGAAAAGAAACCGCTATCGATGAAATTCTCGGAAGAGAAAAAGCTGTTGCTATCGTTGATGACTCGATCGACAGATATATCGGAAAATTCTGTCGTGCAAGAGGATAAAACCATTGAGGGAGTGCTTTTTGTAGCACTCCCTTTAAATTTTTTCGATTTTTTTAAAATTAGGTATTGACAAGAGACTTTCATAGTGATATAATAAATAAGCACTCTAAAATTTCATATCGCGGGATGGAGCAGCTCGGTAGCTCGTCGGGCTC
>JAGAJQ010000218.1 GCA_017828955.1 Oscillospiraceae bacterium | reverse complement strand
ATGTTTGAAAGTCTTCGGAAAAGAGGGGCATCGTCAATAGGGGCACTTATAAAGAAAGGCAAGGCATCGGAAAAATACATTGACAAGAAAATTTTATACCAAAGAGAGTATCTTCTTTTTGAAAAAGATATGTAAATAAAAATCCCGTCAGGATAAACTGACGGGATTTATTTAGTTATATAATCCACTTTTATCGGATATTTCTTTTAACCAGGGGAGTTCTTTTTTAAGTTCTTTGCGAACACTCTTCTGCCAGAGATATTCACCTATGAAAAGTATTCGTTCAAGCCCCCTTTTTTTAAACAAAGCAGAAATGAGTCTTTTAAATGAATAGATATGACTGCTTGCGTAGATAATCTCTTTCTGAAGATTATAGGGAGAAATCTTTTCGGGATAATGAACAACTTTGCCTATGCATCTTGACCAGTCGCCATTTATCAATTTGTCTTTATGAGTATCATAAACGGGCGTTCCCGGAATGAAATACATAGACTGGATAAGAACACCGCTGATATTATGTTCTATAACGAAATCGGCAAGGCGTTTTCCTACGCCTTCTGTATGATTGTCAGCACCAACGATGAAAAGTCCTCTTACTCTCATTCCGTGAGATTGAATATTTTTCACAGAGCGAAGAATTTCACTGTATGTACTTTTCTTTTCGTATTGCTGGAATGCTTCATCTTCAAGAAATTCTATCCCCATTGACAATTCGTCAAAACCTGCTTTTTTGAGAAGGTCAAGCATTTCGTCGTCAAACCCTACTTCGTATCTCACCTGAATAGTGAATTTATAATCTATATTGCTTTCTATAATTGCATTCAACACGCTTATCGCCCATTTTCTGTCGGCAAAGAAATTGTCATCGGTAATCCAGAGAATTTCGGCAAGACGCTTTTTCTTTTTATGAAAAGCAATAGTTCTCTTTATATCTTCTACTACATTTTCGGGAGAACGAGTTCTTACTTTTCTTCCGTAATGCTGAACAAGGGCACAATATGCACAATTATGTGGACAGCCTCGTGAAGCATGTACCTGTGGCCAGATTGTACTGTGTCCCACCATTTTTTCATAATTATGACAAAGAGTTCTGTCAGGGATTGTTTCGATACTATGAGGAATGAGAGGCTCGCCTGTTTTTATACATTCACCATTTTTTACATAAGCAACTCCTGCAAAATCGGGTTCTTTATCCTCTCTGAAATATTTGATGATTTCAGGTATGGTTTCATCACCTTCGCCGAGAAGAATATAATCGGCATACGCACAGGCTTCTTCGTAATTCAGCGAAGCATGGAGTCCGCCCATAACAATCTTGGCATCTGAATTTTTATGAATATATTCCGCTATTTCATAACCGCGGTTTGCGTTGAATGTGAATACGCCTATAAAAACAATATCTGCAGTGAAAACATCTTCCCAATCGACAGATGAAATAGATTCACTATACATATATGTATCAGGAACAGAATCTTTTGCGATTGTAGCAAGAGTTATAAGGCCGAGAGATGGGGTTCTGATATAGCGGTCGTATACAAAATAATTTTTGAGTGACTTTTTATAAGGTCGGTTTCCGGGTTCGATAAACCTGATTTTCTTTATCTCCATAACAATATCCCCTTTATAAATAAAAATTCCCGTCAACCGTTTTTATATGCCAACGGGATTTATTTTAACCTAATAATTTTTCGGCATAAGCGAGTTTTACGCAGATGCAGAAAAGTTCTGTTGCGAGGGAAAGGTCTGAAACAGAGGGGTATGTGGGTGCTATTCTGATGTTTTTATCATCGGGATCTTTTCCGTAAGGGAATGTAGCGCCTGCACCTGTGAGTACTACTCCTGCTTCTTTACAGAGTTCGACAATTCTCTTCGCACAACCTGCGGGTGCATTGAAAGAGATGAAATATCCGCCGTTTGGCTTTGTCCAGTCGCATCCGCCTATGGGTGCGATTTCTTTATCGAGTGCTGATAAAACGGCTTCAAACTTGGGAGCGATTATCGCGCTATGTTTTTTCATATGTGAAAGAACGTTTTCTTTGTTACCGAAAAATCTGACGTGTCTTAACATATTGAGTTTGTCATGGCCTATTGTCTGGACAGTCATACTCTTTTTCATATCAGCGATGTTTTCTTTGCTTGCTGCCATAACTGCAACGCCTGAGCCTGAGAATGTTATCTTTGATGTTGATGCAAAGATATAAACGCTGTTTTCTGTTCCGTTCTTTTTACATTCATCAAGAATATTGAGAAGCTTATCTGGTGTATCTGAAAGGTGGTGGATACAATAAGCGTTATCCCAGAAAATTCTGAAGTCGGGTGCGGCGGGTTTTAACGCTGCGAAACGCTTTACTGTTTCATCTGAATATGTTTTCCCCTCGGGGTTTGAATACATAGGAACGCACCAGATACCTTTTATTGAATCGTCCTTTGAAACGAGATCTTCAATCATATCCATATCGGGCCCACATTCGCCCATAGGAACATTTATCATTTCAATGCCGAGTTTTTCGCATATAGCAAAATGCCTGTCGTAACCGGGAACGGGAGTTAAGAACTTTATCTTTTCTTCTTTGCACCAGGGTCTTTCACTTCCGACTGTTCCGAAAAGCATAGCCCTTGTTATCATATCATACATAATGTTGAGGCTTGAATTTCCGCCGATTACTATTTCATCGGGTGAAACTTCTAAAATATCGGCAAAGAGTTTCTTGGCTTCGGGGATACCGTCTAAAATGCCGTAGTTTCTGCAGTCTGTTCCGTTTTCTGAAAGAATATCGGAACCGCTGTTTATTGTATCAAGCATAGGCATAGTAAGGTCTAACTGTTCTGAGCAGGGCTTTCCTCTTGACATATCAAGCTTTAATCCTCTTGCTTTGAAAGCATCATACTCTGCCTTGATTTCATTTTTATATGAAACAAGTTGTTCTTTTGTCATTTCACTGAGTTTCATTCAAAATCCCCCATCATATTAAAATACACACTATATTATATTGTATAGCAAACAGAAAAGTTTTGCAAGTAAATTTTATCTCACTTGCAAAACTCTTTTTTGGCTATTATGCTAAAGAACAAGGTCTGAAATAATGCCGTTGCTTACAAGAAAGCCGTTTTTTGTAAGTGAGATTACATCATCGCTGACATTTACAAGACCTGCTTTTCTGAATTTTTCTGCCCTATGTAAAATCGTTTCTTTATCGAATGAAAACTTTTCCTCTGCTTCTTTCAGAGAAAGACCCTCTGTAAGCCGGAGCCTTAACATCGCATACTCTGAAAAATCGCAGGGATTTTCGTCGGTAATTATTTTTCCCTGTATGCTATTTTCAGTAAAAGATGTAATATCAGAAGGAACAGCGAAACGACTGCCGAGATAACAGGAATGTGCAGCAGCGCCGAAACCAATATAGTCAGAGGATTTCCAATAGAGTAGGTTATGCCTGCTTTGCCGTCCTTTTTTAGCAAAGTTCGAAATTTCATACTGCAAAAATCCTTTCTTTTCTAAAGTTTCTATGGTATGAAGATAAAGTTCTGCCGTTGTGTCATCATCGGGGAGGGTTTTTATTATCTCTTCAGAATTAAATGGCGTTTCCTCCTCGATTTTAAGCATATATGCGGATATATGAGAAAGCGGAAGATTACCTGCTGTTTCAAGAGTAGAAGAAAGGCTTTCTTTCGTCTGATGAGGAATACCCAGCATTATATCGGCAGAGATATTATCAAACCCAGCACTATATGCGTTTTCTATCGCTCTTATTGCACCCTCTGATGTATGTGTTCTCTGAAGGGAACGGAGTTCGGTTTCTATAAAACTCTGAACGCCGAATGAAATTCTGTTAAGACCTGTTTTTCTATACTCTGAAAATTTATTCTTATCAGACATTGAGGGGTTTGCCTCTGTGGTAATTTCTATATCTTCTGAAAAAGAAAAACATTCTGAAAGAGAAGAAAGCAGAAGGTCAAACTGAGAGGGTGAGAGAAGAATAGGCGTTCCCCCACCAAAATATATCGACACTATTTTTTTCTTTCCGTTTTCAAGAGAAAACGCCCTGAAATTTCTGATTAAAGCATCGACATATAAGGAAACGGTTTCTTTGTTATATCTTGTCGAATAGAAATCGCAATAGGGGCATTTTCTTGCGCAGAACGGGATATGTATATAGACGCCTAATCTATCCATTGTGATGGAATGAGTTTTGCAAAGAAAGCATCAAAAATTATCTGAAGAACCTTTGACACTACGAGTGCTAATATCGAAACGCCGATACAGAATCCCATATCGATTTCTGTAAAGAAAATCATATATGTTATGAAAAGTAACGCTGCGAGAGATGTTACAAGGCGGACAATTATCGAATCTTTTCCATTGACGCATCTTCTCTTGCATTTTTCACACTCTGCACCTCTTGAAGTCAAAGATCCTGCAAAGGCTTTCTGTTTGAGTGTTATTGTCTTTTCTTTACAATGAGGACATTCGTATTTCATAATAATCTCCTTTTAAAATCAGATTATCCTTTTAAATTCTTCTTGAGTTGCATAATAAGAAGAACGATTGTTGCGATACCCAAAGCACCTGAAACAAGGATTTTTACAATATCGCCCGTTATTAAGATGTGATAGAAAGAGTAGGCTATCAGCCCTGAACCTATGATTGAGAAAATGGTTATCATTGCTCTTAAAGAGTCCATAAAACCCCTCCTTAATCTATTTTGAGAACTGCTGTGAATGCTTCGGAAGGAACTTCTACCGTTCCGAACTGGCGCATACGCTTTTTACCCTCTTTCTGTTTTTCGAGAAGTTTCTTCTTTCTTGTTATGTCACCGCCGTAACACTTCGCAAGAACGTCCTTACGATAAGCTTTTACGGTTTCTCTCGCTATAACCTTTCCGCCGATTGCCGCCTGAATGGGAATTTCAAACATCTGACGAGGAATATTCTCTTTAAGGTTTTCAGCGATTTTTCTTCCTCTTGCATAAGCTTTATCGATATGAACGATAAATGAAAGTGCATCGACAACATCACCGTTGAGAAGAATATCGAGTTTAACAAGCTTTGAGGGAACATATCCCATAAATTCATAGTCGAAGGAAGCGTAGCCTCTTGTTCTTGATTTTAAAGCATCGAAAAAGTCATAAACGATTTCATTTAAAGGAAGTTCGTAATGAAGTTCTACTCTTGTTTCATCAAGATATTTCATATCCTTGAAAACTCCGCGACGTTCTTTACAAAGTTCCATAATATTTCCGACAAATTCGGAAGGAACAAGAATATTCGACTTTACAACGGGTTCTTCGGCAACCTCTATGAGTGCGGGGTCGGGATAGTTTGAGGGGTTATCGATATATTTTTCTTCACCGTTTGTGAGTGTTACCTTATAGATAACAGATGGTGCTGTTGTAATAATATCGAGGTTATATTCACGCTCGATTCTTTCCTGAATGATTTCCATATGGAGAAGTCCTAAAAATCCGCAACGGAAACCAAAACCCAGAGCTATCGATGTTTCGGGTTCGAAAGAAAGTGAGGCGTCGTTGAGCTGGAGTTTTTCGAGAGCATCACGAAGGTCACCATACTTTGCGCCGTCGAGAGGATAAACGCCCGAGAACACCATAGGGTTAACCTTTTTATAGCCTGAAAGTGCTTCTTCGCAAGGATTTTCGGCATCGGTTACTGTATCGCCGACACGGGTATCGCTGATGTTTTTGATAGACGCTGCGATATAGCCTACTTCGCCTGCGTGGAGTTCGCCGACGTTTACGAGTTCTGTCGCCCCCATATATCCTGTTTCGACAACGTCAAACTCTGCGCCTGTTGCCATAAGTTTTATTTTCGTTCCTACCTTAACCGTTCCCTCAACTACTCTTATGTAGATGATAACGCCCTTGTAGCTATCATAATAGCTATCGAAAATAAGGGCTTTAAGGGGTTTATCATCATCGCCTTTAGGGGCGGGGATATCTGTTATAACTCTTTCAAGAACATCCCTTACATTGACGCCTGTCTTTGCGGAAATACGAGGAGCATCCATAGCGGGAATGCCTATTACATCTTCGATTTCCTTGCAGACAACTTCGGGACGTGCTGAGGGAAGGTCTATCTTATTTACAACAGGAAGTATTTCAAGGTCGTGGTCGATAGCAAGGTAGGTATTGGCAAGTGTCTGTGCTTCTATACCCTGCGAAGCGTCAACGACGAGAATTGCACCCTCGCACGCCGCGAGAGAACGTGATACTTCGTAGTTGAAGTCAACGTGACCGGGAGTGTCAATAAGATTGAAGAAATATTCATCACCCGAAAGAGATGTATATTTCATTCTTACGGCACGTGCCTTGATTGTAATTCCTCTTTCACGCTCGATATCCATATTATCGAGAAGCTGATTTTCCATATCTCTTACTGCGACAGTTTCTGTGAGTTCGAGAATACGGTCGGCAAGGGTTGATTTGCCGTGGTCTATATGTGCTACTATGCAGAAATTTCTTATATTATCTCTGTTGAAAGACAAAGATATCACCTCATATATAAATATTCCATAATATTTTATCACAAATCGTTTTATTTGTAAAGTATTTTAAAGTAGTATAATATAGCCCTCTCTCAATGTTGCTATGGGATATTCTTCGTTTTTATCAGAAAAGACAGCAAATAGAGTTCCGTAGTCACTTCCCTTTTCTTCTGAAACAATATCCCCAAACGAGTCGATATTTTTTGCTGAAAGAACGTCTTTATAAGCACATTTGCAGATTATCATCTTGAAAGGAAATGCTCTGCTTTCAGAAAGATAGGAAAGGTCTTTCTTTATGTCGGTTATACCTGCACCGACAAAGATAATTTCACAATGGTCGGTAAAGATATCTTTTCCGATAGTATTTTTTGTGAGAGTTATCGCTGAAGAAAAATCCTTTCCCTCTGAAACGAAAATTTTCTCTTCACCCTCGGGGGTTGTATAGAGAATATCGAGATAGATATTCCCCTCGGATTTATCGACATAGATAGCTTTTACAAACGCTCTTTCGGTTACTTCTGTTGAGTTACATCCTGTCAGAAGAAAGATTGTTATTGTTATTGTTATTATAATAAGTTTTTTTATCAAGTGAAAAGACCTCCTTTGAAAAGAAGATTATGGGGATTATTCCACCCATAAGAAGAATAAAAACTGCTGATATCGTCTGTGAAATTCCGTTGTTTTCGGTTACTATTCCCGTCAGAGAAATGAGGGTTATTATCACACCTGAAAGAATGAATTTAAGTTGTTTTTTAAGAGGAATTTTTTCTGTGAAAATATTTATAAAATGAAGAATGAGAGAAAGTTTTACCGATGCGGAAAGTGTCCAGATAACGAGATAGAGGGCGTCGGATTTTATAAAGTTTCCGACTGCGCCTGCGAGTGTGAAAAACGGGAAATCGGTGTAGTTTACAAAGTCTTTTAAAACCGACGCCATAAGGAATGATGAAGCTGTGAGAATGATAAGTCTTAACGAGAGAAAAGAAAAATAATCCTTTCTGATATTCTTACTGTAAAGGCAGAAAAACGGAAGCATTACAAATTCGGGGCTTGCGGAAATATCGTAGATTGTATATTTTGCGACCGAAGAGATAGAAAGCGAGGTTTCATCGAAAACCGCTGGAGAAATTTTTCCTGTTGAAGATATAGCAGTCGATAAAAACATAAAAATGAAAATGCAGAAGATTACCGAAGCACTTCTTGAAACGGATTTTATACCTGTAAAAGCACCATAAACAGCGACCAAAACTATGGGAATTGCAATCAGAAACGGTGATACATTCTCAAAGAAAAGTTCGTTTGCGAAAGAGGTGAAATTTTTGAGGACTGTGCTTCCGGAAAGAATGAAAAACGCTCCGTAAAAAAGAGAAAGGACTATCATAAGAAATCTGTTTTTTGATATGAGAGAATAAAAATCATCGGCAGAAGATTTTTTTACAAGAAAGATGAGAACAAGTGATAAAACGCCCTGAATTACGGTTGAAAGGCATATTCCCAAAAGGAACGAAACAGAGGTAAAGCCTTTATCGGCTGTGTAGATCATAAGGGTGAAAATTCTTGAAATAAGAAGAAGCGAAATCGCTCCAGCAGAAGAAATTTTCATATATTAGTCCCCCTTTAAGCTGTTTATATTGAAGTTTCTTTTCTGAAGTTTTTTCAGTGGAAGTCTTATTGCTGTATCACCCATTGAACGAAGTGAAAAAGGAGTTATGGGTGAAAAATAAGGGATACCCATATTATCCTCTGAAGTTATATTGAAAAGAACCAACGCGAGTGTTGTTGCTATACCGTAAAGTCCGAAAAGCGAGCCTGATGCTAAAAAAATAAAACGAAGAATAGTTGTTGTTTCAGTAAGCGAGGGAATGACAAAAGATGCGGTAACGGAAAGCGCTACTGCTATAAGAAGAGGATTGCTGACTATTCCTGACGAAACGGCGGCGTCGCCTATTATAAATCCGCCGATGATACTAACGGCACTTCCTATTGCACGGGGAAGTCTTATTGCGGATTCTTTTATCAGTTCATACAAAAGAAGCATTATAAAAGCTTCAGCGAAAAGAGGAAGTGGTGCGCCTGCTTCTGCTTTTGCGAGAATGAGAAGCAATTTTTCGTTGAAGAATTCGGGATGAAAGGTCGCTACCCCGACATAGACACCCGGAAGAAGAACAGAGATAAAAAATCCGATTATCTTTATCATTCTTATAAAAAAGGCATAGAAAGGGCGCGAGGAGTAATCGTCAAGAGTCTGAAAATTTTCGATAAAAAGATAAGGTACTATCAAAGCATAGGGGCTTCCGTCGATAAGCATTGCTATTCTGCCCTCGAGGATTTTTCCGCATAAGACATCGGGGCGTTCGGTCACGCCTACTGTGTCGAAAAAGCCGAATTTATCGCTTTCGAGAAAGGGTCTTATATACCCCGAAGAAAGAACGGTTTCGAGTTCTACCGCAGAAAGTTTCTTTCTCATATCACGAAGCATTTTTCTGTCGATTTTATCTTTGAGATAGATGAATGCGACATCGGTTTTACTCTTTTTTCCTATGACAAATCTTTCAAGACGAAGGTCGGGGGTTTTCATTCTTCTTCGGATAAGAGAAACATTTGTATTGAGGGTTTCGGTAAAGCCCTCTCTTCCGCCTTTTATATCGGTTTCGCCCGCAGGCTCGCCGACCATTCTTCTTTCATAGCCTTGTATTCCGTATCCTAAAACGCCCTCTGTTCCGTCGATAAAAAGAAAGACAAAGCCCGACATAAGTCTTCTTACAAGATCGCCATAGGTAAAAGTTTCTATACTATCGGTTGAAAGAATGAGCTTTGATTTTATATGATTTTTAAGTTCATAAGGGGTTGCCCGTCGTATTTCGATTTCTTCCAAAGGTTGAAGAACAAGAGGTGTCATAATGGCAAGAGAAGCCATTCCGTCAAACGAAAGAAAGACACATTTTATCCCCGAAATTTCTATGCGGTTTTTGAGTAGCCCTGCGTTATCGCCCATAATGGTAGTAAGGTCTGTTATAAAGCTTTCTATATTGGAAGGGATTTTTCTGTTTTCATAAAAGTTGGTATCCAAAAGATAAACCTCCGTTTAAAAGTATAGTTATATATTTTCCGTCGGAATGAAAAAATATTCCGAATATAAAAGAAATTTATGACAACAATAT
>JAGAJQ010000217.1 GCA_017828955.1 Oscillospiraceae bacterium | reverse complement strand
CTCGCATAAACCTTGTTTTTCGATTAAAACCCCGTAAGAAGTGTTACCCAGTTCCGAATCTTCGACGTAATTACATTCACGAATGATGTAATCGTGATAAAATTTTACTTTTTCGTAATCGGATAACCCGCTCACCTGTTCTACAAGTTCCCTTTCTTTTTTCTCAGATTGATTTTTTAAAAATTCAATTTTTTCTTTGTCATATGCGTACTCGAAGTATACTGTGCCATTATCAATAGTATACTTACTGCATTTAAGCCCCGTGTACGGTTCCTGACAAAATATCAGGTTCAGAATTAAAGATACCGTTTCTGAAGAAAATTTATCTCCGTATTTGTATTTTTCTTCCGAATTTTCAATTGCCGCCAACAATTTATCGTATAATTTTCGTTCTTGAGCAGATGAAAGAGCATTGTAGAAGTAGTTACCCTGTTTTTCGGGAACTACATATTCGGCAGAAACAGGTGAATTGTTCTGTGCCTGCGTCGGCTCAGATGTAAAAGGTATCTCTGGGACACATCCCGAAAAAAACACTATAGGCAGCAAAAGTATAATAGGCCATTTCTTTATCAAGAAAATCATTCCTTTCTGAAAAACTGTATTTATTATAATATAACTTTTTTATTTTTTCAAAAAATCAAAATGTTATATTTAAAGAAAATAATGAAAGGATTGATATTGATGAACGCAATAACAATTGCTCTTATGCTTACTGTTATCTCTTTTATCTGTTTCTTTTTTGGGTTCAGAGACTTGGCTTTCAAATCTCCTGAAAATAAAAACAGAGTATCAGGTATTGCTTTTATCGGTGTTGCAGCAGCTTTAGCGTTTACAGCGGTACTTATGACTCGGATGGGTTGATTCTATTTTTTTAAAAATAAAAACCCGTAGGTTTTTTACGGGTTTTTATATAACTATTTGTCTTAAATTTTGAAATTTTAAAAATTTTAGTTTTAAAAATGCTTGACATATTATATATTTATGTTATAATAAAAGACGTAGAGAACGTGTTGGATAGACGTGCTCTCGACAAGATTATATGTAAAAAATTATTACGATAACCCGTCTACTGCGAATAGATGGGTTATCAGTCTTTATGGCTGTTTTTATATGATTTATGAGCATAATATGCACATATAATACCTGTAACTGCACTAACAGTACCAATTACTAACATCATAATATCCATAATGGCATTCCTCCAGTTCTGAAATCTCAGTAATGGGGTTTGCCAAGACCAATGCTCGACTTACCCAATACTGGTCAGTCGTGAGCAACCATCTATTTTATACGTCAGAAAGGAGAAAAGATACGCCAACACATTCCCTAACGACATAAAAAGTATAACAGATATGTCGAATTTTGTCAATACAAATATACAAACAAAAAAGAGTGCATTTCTGCACTCTTTTTCTTTTTTACTTAGAGATAAATTGTTCAATAACAATGTTACCCTTATTCGGATCGTCTGCCGGAGGAATTGTAATAGGAGTAGGCATTGGAGGTAAGTCTCCGCCTGTAGTTCTGTATGTTGTTTCGTATGGGTTTCCATTTGGATTTGGATTTGTCTGAATGGAAGGTGTTGGTTCAACCAATGGATCATATACAGGGATTGTTCCTGTTGTTGTTTCAAAGGATGTTGTCTGATCACCATTAGGGTCTACTTCGAGAGTCTGAGACCAACGCCAATGGAATACGCTATCATCCTTTTTATTTGCGTTTATTGGAATTCTTTCGCTTTCGTATGGCTGAGTTAACAGACATGAGTCATTAAAATTCATTGGAGTAACGTCGTCCATTACAATGTAAGGCACGGTTGCCATTGAGTTCCAACTTGCAGTAAACCAACGAGTACAACACTCCGCAAAATATACACAATTGTCAGGAACGCCTTCTGGACAAGGATGTTTTGGTCCTCTTGGTGCTGATGAAGAGCCTCCGGATGATTCTGTGCTTTCCGAACCTTCTGTGCCGCCCTCTGCACCTTCGGTTGTTTCGTCTGACGAACCGCCAAATAAACTGCCATATTCCTGTGCTACATCCTGTGCATTCTTTCCGCCGAAAGCTACTTCACTCATAAGAGTGTTAAGAACACCAGATGGAGTTGTAGTTACTGTTTGACCGCTTGAGTTCGTATATGTGAATTGTGAACCGGAAGGAATGTTAATTCCTAACGACTGAAGATTTCCAGCAATTTCCTCATCAGTGCAAGTACCATACATACTACCAAGACTATTTACAAAGTTACTGTTTGTATTCTGTTGATCACTCCAACTTGTTGAGGACCCGCCATTTTCGTAAGCACATTTTACTGCTCCATAACTTACATTATAAAGAGGCTGGCCATTTTTATCAAGAGGAATTTGAAGAGTTACTCCTCCGGTACTATATGTTTTATATTGAAAATCTTCAAGAGAAAGATGTCCCTCACTTGCATCTATTCTTGCTTTTTCTTGTTCAGTAAGGTCTCCGCTTTGTCTTGTACTATTGTTTATCCAGTTTTCAGATAATCTACCAAGAGATGCATCCATTGCAGATGTATTTTTTCCGTTATAAATAACGTAATTATAATACGAAGCAATGTCTCCTCGACCTGTAGAAAACTGTTTGTTATTTGTATCAATAATATTTTGTACTAACTGATTTGAGCCGTTCATCAAAGCAAGTCTTCCTTGTTCTGCCTGTGCCTCTACAACATTGTCACCTACAGAAAGTGGACCCCATTCTTCCGCATAGCTTGCAGAACTGTTGAATCTTCCACCCTCAGACATAAAGATTTCGCGATAAGGGTAGAAATACCACGTTTTGCCTTCGCTTGCAGTATTTGTGTTTGCGTTTCTATATTCAGGAAGGTCTTCAATAATAGTTCCTGTTGTATAAACGTGAACATTATAAACGGAGCTGATTTCAGGGCGAAGAGTAAGAAGAACCGGTCGTACACTGTCTGTCTTCAGGTATTTATCCTCATAAATTCCTCCAACATTTCCGACTGCACGGAACATATTGCCGACGTTCTGGAATAACTGAGCTGTCAATAAAGCATCGCCCCTGATTTCAGACTTATTATGAACAGTTCCGATGTAATAATGGTCTGTATTACCTGTTTGCTTGTTAGTCTGAGTCAATGAAGGGATGTAGTTGGTTGATGTTTCTTGTGGATAGAAACCATAAGTATGCATTGAAGGGTCAAGAAGCCATTCATCATAAGAAGGTCTTGTATAAGAAGAAAAATAGTTTCTTACAAAATCGTCATAATGTACGCCTGCGGCGGAAGCCATCTGCTGAAGTCCTGTTTTAAAGTCAAGAGTATAAATTGCTGTATCACCCTTATACTCTATTGTTACTGGAGGCATTCCAACCTTGCCATATGTCTGAGCGTGAAGCTGCATATAAAGGTCAAGGATAGTAAACATTGAGTCACTATACAAATCCTTTTCACGAACATTAGGAGTAAAATACATATTATACAAGCTTGCAAAGATTTCTGAGTCTGTATAAGCACGTTCTTCTTCCATAATTGGAAGACCGTCAAATCTCTGAAGTTCAAAAACCATAGTATCAACTACTCGATGAATTTCCTTTGAAGCAGCAACTTCTACGATTATTTCTGTTGTAGCACCTGAGATATTTGAAGTTGTGATAAGAATAGATTCCGGTTTACGGCCACCATAAAGAGGAATTTTTTTAGTTGCGTTTTCTCCCAGTCCACCTTCGCTATAATAATCTTCTTGAATTTCCTGAATAATTCTGGTTACTTGTTCTCCAAAATCCTCTGGATACGGATTAGGTGGAATACGAAGGAAGCTTTCATATTCTGCGGAAATTTTATAACCGGGAAACATAATTTCAAGGTAATCAATAAGTAGTCCTCCGTCATAATGCTCTTTATTAAAATAGCTTACAGCGGTATATGCAGTTCCCTCAATATATTTTGTTCCTTCTCCGATTGTTCCGATTTCAATAAATTCGCCGCTTGCTTCATCTACATATCCGACGCCGGCATTTTCATTAACTACATAAATAACCTTTTTTCCTTCAACTTCAGTAATAACCAAGTCTCTAAGATATGCCTGAGCCGCTGCAACTTCTTCATTGGATTTTTCCATTGCAAGCATCATATTCTTTGTAATTTCTTTATTGGCATTACCATCGGATATTTCAAAAAGGTCTCTTACTGAAGAAGCCAGTTCTTTATCTATCGGGGGGACTTTGGAAGGATCCATTGAACCTAATGAAATAATATAGTTTGTAGCATCTTGATAAGAGAGTCCTCTTGTTTCACAAAACTCATTAAAGGTTTCGTTTCCGTAAATTACACCGTTAATAGAAGTGTTTGCCCCTTGAACTTGTTTAATAAGGTTTTTTCCACCTTCGCCTAATGTTCCGCTATTAATAGCGGTCTGAACGGTATCTGTTGTTTGCCCCATAAACAAAGTATCCAGCAAGGTTCCATTTCGGTCTGTTGATTGAATACCGAGGGTCTGTTCTACAGTAGAAGTAATTTCCTGTTTTACTGCAACGCCCCCTCCGGAGGATGTATTTACCAGAGTTTTTTCAAGATCATTTTTTATTTCCGCAGATGATACATAAGTCGCATTTTCATCATATCCGCTAATAATGTTGTTTATAATTAATTGAGCGTCTGCTACTGCGTTTTTATCGCCTATCTTGTAATCGCCATCCATTGGATTACCACCATTAGCAATAACGATAGCTGCATCTGCTTTAATAAGATTTACTGTCGCTTCACTTACTTTTTGTTCTTCTACAAGCCCATCTAAATAGTTTGCAAAATTCTCGTAGATTTTTTTCTGGTCTTCAGTAGCACCGTAAGTATTGCCAATACTTACATTAACCATTGTTCCATCAGAAGCCATAACCTGTCCTTCTGAAGTCTGACCATAGGTATAACCTGAACCAGATGTTTCAGCAGCAACAGGTACAGAAAGTCCTACTGCAACTGCCGCAGCACATAATACTGCAATGATTTTTTTATTTTTAATCATTTCGTCCGGGGATAATCCCCTTCTCTCCTTTCATAATATATCGTTATTTGGAAAGTGTATACTATACTAATAATAGTATTTTTTGAAAAACCAAATTTCACTTTATATTATGACACAAAGAAAATTTTAAAATTTAAAAATATTTTTTATAGATAGTTGGTAGAAAAAAGTTGAATTTTGTCGTTTCTTGTTTTATAAGTCATTTCCCGCTTTTAAACTAATTTTATTTTTTAAAAGCTATTGCAAAGATACCTATAAATGTGGTATAATATTTTTAAAAAAAATATATATTAGATGGAGGTGAAAAACTAATCTTGCACTGAATATATGGTAATAATGCAGATTTGCAACCATATTTCGTGATTGAAAAGGAGAATTTTTATGTTAACAGATAAGTACAAAAACTTTATAAAACAGCTTGCGGAAAATTTTCAATCGGTAGTTTCTATTGATAAAAATTATCGGTATAATATTAATGACCTCGTGGAATTCGTTGAAGGGATGGGATGCACCTTTAAATGGAATCAGACAAATAATTTTTCGAATAAAGAAAAAATACATTTATCTTTTGACAAAAACAATGTATATAACAACAATAAAGAGAATTTAAAAATATTATTTCACGAAATATGGCATTTTATATCTATAAAAATTGGGATTTCAATAAATCAAGAAAATTCATATAATCCCGCATCAATATCTATTGATGAGTTAGCAGCAAACTTCTTTTCGAGAATTATGATTATGCCT
>JAGAJQ010000023.1 GCA_017828955.1 Oscillospiraceae bacterium | reverse complement strand
GAACCGCTGACCTCTTGAATGCCATTCACCGATAGCGCTTCCCGCAAGGAACGCCCTTCGGGCGGTCGTAGAATCGGGTTTCCCAAGCGCACGACATGCTGTGCGAGTCGTTCTGTCTGCGCCCGTTGAATATTTGACGTATGGAAGTCGATAGGCCGTTCTTCTTGCAAGGGCTGCTGACCTTCCTGCAAGATACACAACGGGCTTTTTAATGACCGAACCAATGACTGACGGATATTATGCCGTAAGAGATAAACACGGACACGCCTGGGCGGAAATTTATATTTCGGGATACGGCTGGATGACATTCGACTCTACTCCTGCATCGGACGAAAGCGATGACGGAATGGGCGGAACAGAGCAGAATGTCGACCCTATGGAAGCTATGTGGGTTGTCTTAATAGTTTCAGCTATCGGCGTTTTACTTGCAATACTTATTATAGTATTTATGCCCGCGATAAGAGAAGGGATTTTCAGAATTATCTTCTCGCTTTCAAAGGGTGAAAAGAAGATAGTAAGGCTTTATAAGAGAACATCAAAACTTTTAGGAAAGAAATCAGGTGAAAACACCGAGGCTTATTCTACCGTTGAACTCGCTGTTCTTGCAAAAGAAAAATTCGGATATGATATTTCTCCCGTTACAAAACTGACAGAAAAGGTCTGCTATGGAAGAATGACAGCGGAAAATGAAGAATTCAAAAAGAGTTTTGAATGTTACAAGGAATTTGTAAAGGTTATTAAAAAGAAGAAGTAAATAAAAATACCGAAGCTTTAAGCTTCGGTATTTTTATTTATATTATAATTCCGTCGAAATGGTCAATTTCGTGTTGAATAATCTCCGCTTTGAAATACCTATCATATTCGCCGCCATTCCGACGCAGTGCTCCGCATTTGCGACGAGAGTATCCGCGAGGTCATCGGCAACGGGAATGTCGTCATTTGTGGTAGGAATGGATTTTATTTTCAGAAATTCTTCGTCACGGATTATTTTTTTACCATAAAATCATCTTTCAGAAAATAAATCATACCGCACATTTTTAGTGCGGTATGATTTGAGTAAGTTAGTCACCAATATAAACAGTGTCATAACGAGTGGTTTCTCCGAATGTCAGCGAACTTGCACCGGTACCATTGGTATCATCTGTGTAAATTTTTGAATAATACTTACCAAAAGAACTTGAAACCGAAGTGGCATTCAAGGTAGGTAGAGAGTGGCTTGAGAAGTTCATAGTGTATATACCGAGAGTGTCGCCGGTTAAATAATCCTTGACTGTTACATCATAAGTATAGTTGAAGTTGACATAAATGGTGGTATTGGGGTAAAGGTCTTCCGCTACCGAGAAGTCACCCGAGCTGAATGTTCCGTCTTTGCTACCTGCCGCAGAGGCCACTCCCGTAACCGTCGCCCAACTGTAATAAGCAGTTTTGGTGCTGCTTTCCCAGTTGGATTTAAGGTCGCTCATAGAGTAAACCGTGTCATACCGAACACCGCGCAAAGTAACAAAATTGCCGGGTGAGGTATTGATGGATTCTTGTATATACAGATCGGTAGACTTTATACTGTATGATACATCAGGTTTTGCGATAAGATGACCATTTGTGCCGTTGTCGCTTTCCCAGTCGCTTATGTTGATTTCGCTTCCGTTATAGTCGTAGTAAGTCCAATCATTAAAATTAACACTGTACATACCCGTGTTATAGCCGTCTGCATTCGCAAAATCAGCAAGATTCAGAAGACTAGGATACGGGTCTTTGTTATTTACTACCGTTCCGTAGGTGGTAGAGCCCATGACATAATAAGAATAACCCGACTCAGTAGTGTCGTTGAGGTAGTAAGTTATTGTAGCTCTCGGCAGACCGATAAATCTTCTGTGAGAGTCCGAAACGCCTACTGTCGTACCCGTTGCAAGCGCTGTGGAATCTGCAGTTATGCTTGTTGTATTATAGGTGTATGCGTCTGTGTAATCGGGGGTTCCCGACGCAAGCTCCGTACCTGTAAAGCCGTCTGAAATTTCAACCCAGACAAAGTCGCTTTTCGCTGCATTAAAGCCTGTTGGTGTACCGGGGAGAGTCACCGTCTGTCCTGTGGTGATAGCCTGATGAAGTGCAGGAGTGCTCATGTCGTTGTAATAGAACGCAAGGACTTCGTATTCCGCGACTTCATACTTTGCGATAATATTACAGTTTTCTGTGAAAAGAGCGTTTGCGTCAACAGTAGCCGAAGTTCCGTCTTCATAATACCAACCGACAAATGTGTATCCTGGTTCTGTGGGTGGCGTCGGAACGCTTGAAAGAGTTCCGCCGACTGATGTTTCCTGACTTCCAAAGAAAATTTTTGTTCCATCAATTTCGCTCAGGAATGTTACAGTTACATATTCCTGTGCTGTATATGTTGTGTTCTGCGAGAATGTCTGGTCTGAGCTTATTGTTACTGGATTTTCTTCTGCGTCAAGCCATCTTCCGTTTGCATTTCCGCTGACTGACGGCGTCGGAACAGAATAACCCATAGACTGAAAACTTTTTCCGCTTATAAATTCGTATTCTTCCTGAAGAGTTCCGTCTGATTTAAGGAATGTTATTGTAATTATTTCATACGCTCTGAATGTGTAATTTCCACTGAGCGCCATATTCATATCAAGAACCTTTCCGTAATATGTAAACTTTGCGTTAGTACCGCCTGTAATAGTGGGCGGAGTTACACCTGCCTGATTGAGCGACTGTCCCCACTTGGTTTTTTCTGTAGCAAGAGTTTCGCCATTCAGACCTATGAATGTAATAACATTATATGAGCCTGTATCCGCAGTTATTATAAGGTCGCTTGTTACTACATAAGAAGATGTGAATTCTTCAGTGCCTATCTTCCATATAACATACTGGGTTTCAGGGTTAAGACCGATATCAGACGCAGTAGGAATACTTGACGAGGGAACAGTTTTTCCTGCTTCAACCGTAACTGTTTTTACAGTTTTTCCATTATATACAAAGTTCACTGTATACCCTTCTGTTTCTTCAGGTATTGTAGTTGTTTCCTCTGTTGTTGCAGATGAAGGTGTATTTGAAGCAGGAGGTGCTGTTGTGGTTTCAGGGGTTGTTGTTTCCGTCGGAACTGTTGTCACTTCAGGAGTTGTTGTAGTTTCTGTTGTTGTAACTTCGGGAAGGTTAAGTACTTCAGAAACGGTTGTAACCTCAGGAAGAGTTGTTTCTTCAGGAACAGTCGTAACCTCGGGAGTTGTTGTTTCTTCGGGCATTGTGGGTTCCTCAGATGTTGTTGTATAGCTTGGTTCGCTGTCTAAAGTTTCTCTTATCTTTCTTGCAACAACCTCGTCAAGAACCATAACCCTTGTATCGTCTGAATAAATAGCAATTTCCTTGATATTATCGGAAATTTCTTCGTAATTGATTTCTGAAACAGCTTCTTCGGGATTAGCAACTATTTCAAAGTCGCCGTCTGCGTTTTCAATTACAAAGAATGACGTTCCGTCGATCTCAGCATCTTCTCCGCTTTCTTCGTTAGGAACTGTCTGGATAGTAACAGATTTATCAGGTTCGATGATAACCTTTTTGCCCGTTTTCTTTCCTTCGGGAGAAAGAAGTTCAACTTCAACTTTACCCTGTAAAGTATTCTGATTTGTTATGTATCCGCCGTTTTCATCTTCTTCGACCTTAACAACAAAGCTTGTTCCTCTTACTGCCATTGTAGCCTTGGGGGTTGCAACTTCATAAGATGAATTTGATGAAAGTGGTTTCGTTATTTCGTTAAGGATTTCTCCTCGCATAAGTTCGAGTTTCGTCTTACTGTCTGAAGATGTTCCCGTTGCGTTGAGTTTAAGAACGGTTCCGCTATCAAGAAGGACGTATTTGTCGTTATCCATTGAAATACGGAGTGTGCTGTCTTCTCCTACTGTGAGAATATCGCCGTTTTCAAGGTTCATTCCCACATAGGCAGAAAGTTCGCCTGTGCCCTCTCTCTGAACTACCGCTTCGCCTGTCATTTCAAAAACTTTTACAACGCGGTATTCATCTTCTTTGGCAACAGAAATTCCTATTATAGTTCCTACTGTTCCTACTACAAGAACTGCTGCCGATACAGCTATTACCTTTGCTTTCAAAGTCATAGCCACAAAAAGTTCTTTGATCGCCAAGAAAATTCCTCCTTATTTCAATATGCCAAGGGTTCTGAGATATTCTGCTGATTTTCTTTGTGAATTTATATCTGATGTTTCTATGAGAATACTTTTTGCATTTTTGAAATCTTCTTCAAAATGCTTTTTAAAAATATTCCAATCAATCTTTCCATCGCCTACAGCAAGATGAAGGTCATCTTTAAGGTCATTGTCGTTTATATGAAGATGTTTTGTAAAGGCAGAAAGTTCTTTCGAAAAATCATCCGCATTATCGCCAAAAACATTTGCGTGTGCATAATCAAGACACACTCCGAAATTATTTTTACCAGAAAGATTTTCTGAAAGGTTTTTCAGCATAAAAGGTGTATCATCAAACATATTTTCAAGGTAAATGTCGATATTTTCATATTCATTGCATATACGAGACCAGTATTCTGTATTTTTACAAAGCCAGCCTTTTAAATAAAAATCCGATTTGAGCATAGGGGTATGGTTTGTATGAAAAACCACTCCCTTCGCTCCTATTTCAAGAGCTGTTTCTATACTCTCTCTTATTCTGTAATCTGCAACAGCGCGGATTTTTTTATCTTCGCTGAAAACAATGACATCGAAAAAAGCACCGTGCATTGTATTATAAGAAGGAAGATTTACCGACTTATAGATTGAGATTATCTCTTTTTTCTTCTGCTTATCATCCATTGTATCGGGAATGAAAAAGTCGTTATATTCAAAACCGAAGCCATACTCTTCTGCGAGTTTCAGGCTTTCGTCAAGATTATTTATTTTATGAACTATGAGGAATTTAGGCATATCAGCCCTCCTTATCGGATTTTTCTTCTTTTATATCTACAAGAGAGTAAACAAATACTCCCTTTGATTTTCCCTTAAGAGGAATTTCTCCTATTTCTTCAACGGTTATTCTGTCCTTAACCTTTTCGTAAACATATTCGCTGAGAAGCACCTGACCGCGTTTTGCGTTTGATTCAAGTCTTGCGGCGGTATTTACCGTATCGCCGATTGCGGTATAATCCATTCTGAAGTCGCAACCGATGTTTCCTACAACGGCAGGCCCGCAGTTTACGCCAACGCCAAAACTTACGGATTTTCCGTATTTTTCAAGGAACTGACTTTCTATTGCGTTTCCGCCGTCAACTATCGCCTTTGCAGTTTTGACTGCTCTGAAAACATAATCGTCAAGGTCGAAAGGTGCGTTGAAAACAGCCATTGTAGCGTCGCCTATGAATTTATCAAGTGTTCCGCCATTATCGAAAATCGAGTTTGTTGTAAGATTAAGATAACTATTTAAAATATCGACAACCTGTTCGGGTTCGAGACTTTCAGACATAGGTGTGAATCCTCTGATATCAACGAAAAGAACTGCGATATCTCTGTTTTCTCCTCCGAGTTTTATATGATAGTTGCCTGTTTTGGCAATTTCTTCAACGACCTGAGGTGCAACATATTTTTTGAAAGCCGCTGTGATCTTTCTCTTTTCGGCAGACGCCTCAAGATATCTTCTTATGATATTTATAAGATAATAAAGAATTGAGAATAAAGGTGCGTAGAGAACAGGGAAAGATGTTCCGACGCTGTTTAACGCCACTCCCCCTATAACACTTCCCGCTACGGCTACAAACGTAATTCCCGATGAAGCGGCAAGCTTGAATTTTCTTGAAACAAAATAGACTGCCGCTGCTATAAGTCCGCTTAAAAACGCTGAAAGAACACGATTTGCGGGAACGGGGCATTTTCCGTCAAGCAAAGCCTGAACTATATTCGCGTGGATTTCAACACCGAACATCTGATCCGCACTGTTGGGGACTGAAAACTGATCCTGAAGCCCTGTTGCATAAGCACCTACCATAACGATACAATCTGTAAAAATTTTAGGGTCAACTTTTCCCGAAACTACATCACAAAGAGAAATATGTTCGTAATCATAGGGGCGTCCTGCATAGTTTATCCACATTCTGCCGTTTTTATCAAGTTCGGGTGTATTTATAACATTCCCCGTATTCTGACAGTAGAGAGAGTATATTTCGTGCGCAAAACTTCCGTAAGTTTCGTCGTTAAAATCAGTTGTTACAAAAGCCGAACGGACAATACCGTCTTCATCGGCAGTTGCATTTACAAAGCCTGTTATGGTATTGTCTTTTATAATGGGTTGTTCTATCTCTGCTATATTGAAATGGTCAATATAAGGCTTTCCGTCTTCTGTTGTCTTATAAACACTTGTATAATTTATGTAAGAACCTGCAACAACTTTTCCACTGTTTTCACAGGCTTCTTTAAGTGTGTTGTCGGAAATTTCATTCGTTTCTCCGAAAATCATTACATCAAGACCTATTGCGGCAGGATAATCGCCCAGAGCGGTTATTGTATCGGCATAAATCGTTCTGTCCCATGTATTTAAAGGGCCGAGTTCCTGTAATGTCCTGTCGTCTATTGCAACTATCTTTATCTTATTGTTTATCCCTCTTGGTTGCTGATAGAGTTTATCGCGAAGAAGTGAGTCAAATGAATAAAGAATATCGGAAAATCCAACGAGAAATGTTATGGCAAAAGCAACAACAAATCCTAAAATATGAACTACATCAGACTTTTTCTTCATAAGAAACGCTCCTTCTTATATCTTACTTACCAAAAATTATAACACATTTTTTTGTGCTTGTCACTATATTTTTTAAAATTTTGTTTACAATTTATTAAAAATGTTAATTTTTTTTAAATTTCTGTTTACAAATTATTGAATACGTGATATAATATTTAAAATTAAATTTTATGTGAGGGATTAGTATGGAAAACAAGCACTCATCAGATGCTATTCTTGATAATTTTTTCGCCATAACTCAGAGCCTTTATAAAGAAATGTCAAAGCCTGACAGCGACGCCTCAGACGATCACGCTGAGATATATCGTCTTCTTACAGACCTTGGCAGAACTCTTGTTGACGCTGACAGAGCAAGTTTCTGGAAATGGGATAAAAGAAATCATACTTTATGGACAACTGCTGCCGTAGGTGAAGGAAGAATAACTATCCCTGAAGGAACAGGGCTTGTAGGCAAGGCACTTACAGAAAAGCGTGCTATAGTTACAAACGACCCTTATAACTGCCCCGATTTCAACTCATCTGTTGACAAGAAAACAGGATATGTTACAAACTCTATCCTTGTTATGCCTATCTCAAACTGCAAAGGCGAATTCATTGGTGCTTATCAGGCGATAAACAAACTTTCGGGCGAAGGTTTTGATATAGAAGAAGATGTAAAGAGGCTTTCTCTTGCTGCATTTATCTGCGGAATAACTCTTGAGTCTGATAGTTTCCTTGAAGACTCATTACACGACAAGCTTACAGAACTTAAAAACAGAGCAGGATTTTACAGTGACTATACAAAGGTATATGAAGAAATCCTCAAGGATACAAGTGCCGACAGAGAAGTTTCTCTTATCATATGCGACATCGACTTTTTCAAGAAAGTAAACGATACATATGGTCATAACGCAGGTGACGCCGTTCTTCGCCACGTTGCATCAATGTTCAGAGCAAACGCAAGACCCGGCGACGGAATTTATCGTTGGGGCGGAGAGGAATTTTTAGTTGTTCTTCCCGATACAAACAAGGCTCAGGCTATTGATATCGCTGAAAGACTGAGAACTTCTGTTATGGAATCTGTTTGTCATTTTGAAGAACTCAATATCAAGGTCACAATGAGTTTCGGGCTTACTGTTCTTAATATGGATAATCCTATCGAAGAAAACATAAAAATCGCCGACGAAAGACTTTATAAAGCAAAAGAAGGCGGAAGAAACAGAGTTATTTCTGAATAAAAAACAAGATGGTATCGGGTTATGAACTCGATACCATTTTTATTTTATGCTATTTTCTTTTTGTGGATAAGTGTTCCTATTGCTATACCCGCTATCGACAACGACGCGCCTATGAAAAGATTTATAGGGTCCCACCAGATAACCTGTCTGTAAACCTGGTTATTCATATCAAATTCGTCAACTGTTCCGACAAAGAAATACATAAGTGCAAAGACAAGAACAGAAATCCACTTGAATTTTCCGAAATAATCCCTTGTTCCGATTATTGCAGATGAAAAGAAAAATGTTATGGGAATAATGTCATAGGCTATCTGGGCTATGCGGACATTCCCGATGTAAAGCGGTGCTAACGCACACAATGTCCATATCAGCAAAGTTCCCACAATGAGAATGATTTTTGCAAGTCTTTCCCTGCTTTTTACTGTGTTTGTGCTTTCTTCGAGATATTCCTTATAAGTTCCGTTCAATGATGTTTCCTCCTTTAAGAGATAATCAAGACTAACGGAATATAAATCGCTCATTTTAATAACGCTTATAATATCGGGATAAGATTTACCGTTTTCCCAATTTGAAATAGTCTGTCTGCTGACGCCAAGACTTTCGGCCGCTTGTTCTTGTGTCATCCCCGACTCATTTCTTGATTTTTTAATAAGTGTGCTTATTTCCATTTCGTCTTTCACCTCTTTTTTGTTTTGCTCCCCTTAGGGAACAACATCAATATAACGGATTTTTCAGAAAGTGTCTATCAAAAGGCTTTTACAAAGGTGAAATTTCTTTGTAAAAATTCTTTTACATAGCGTAATTACTTGGTTTCTTCTTTATTTTCAGAACCTGATTCCGATTTATTTCCGCTAAGTGTCATTATAACGGCTGTGACGATACCTGCTACCAAAATTCCTAAAACTATATAATCTGATAATGTAAGATACATTTTTAATTCACCTCTTGATGTTATTTTAACTTAACGGGCAAGGGTTTGTCTATTGAAAATCTGCACAATATATGTTATACTTTATTTGATATTTTTGTCAGGAGATTTATATGAAAAAGTTACTTCCATTTATTTTATTATCGGCTTTTATACTCTCTTCCTGTTCTGCGGATAAGGGTATGGATTTTTCTGAATTTCTGAAAAACGAAACCGAAAAAACAGATAATTCATTTTATACAACAATAACAAACGAAGAAACGGGAGAAGAATCTTTTGAACTCAGAAAACAAGAAATCCCTATAAAGAGCATTGTTGAAAAAGAATATTCAGACAAGCTTTCTTCCCTTTCGGAGTTTGATTATAACTCTCTTACAGAAGACGAAAAACTTTCATATGATATTTTAAAAAGAGAATATACTCTTAAAAAATCGGGTGCAGAATATCTTTTTTATGACGATATTCTTGACACCGAAAACGGAGTTCATCTTTCGCTTGTAAGTTCGTTCTGTGATTTTGAGATAAAGGATATCAATGATATCAAAAAATACCTCTCACTTTATAAAGATGTAAAAAACTACACAGATAGTGTTATCGCATACGAAAAAAAGCGAGCCGAAGCAGGAATTTTAAGGCACAAAAACGACGCAGAAGTTGTAGTTTCAGATTGTTTATCTATAGCAGAAAATCCGGAAAGAATAATGTCGGCATTTGATAAGAAACTTAAAACTGCAGGGATTACAGAAGCCGAAAGAAAAGCGTTTATATCTGAACATAACAAGATTACCAAAGAAGTTTTTGTTCCTGCTTATAAAAAGCTTGCGAATGAAATCAAAAAACTTCCGACAAGATCAAATGGTGGGCTTTCTTCTCTTCCAAACGGAAAAGAATATTATTCGCATAGGCTATCTTCTCTTTACGGAAAAGAAATAAGCACCGATGAAATAATCAAACAACTTGATAACGACCTGTATTACTATGAAGGAATTTTTCTTTCAACGGCGTCATCTTTCCCCGAAGCTTTCTATAAAGATAATTTCGGAATAAAAATCCCTTACAATTCGGTTGAGGAGATACTTCCCGATTATGTTAAAAGGGCTGAGAAAAAATTTCCCGATTTGGATAAGTTTATTCCCGAAGCGGAATATACATCAATTCTGAAACTTCCCGTTATGGCTAATGAAAAAAATCCGATGAAAGTTAAAATCAGTACAGTTTATCCCATAAACGAAACTATGGATTGTCTTTCGCAGGACTTTTTACCCGGCGGTGCTTACAGGGATTTTGTTTATGAAAGCTATGTTTCGGATGATATCAGAAAATCATTCAGAAACGAAAGCTTTGCAGACGGTTGGGATATGTATGCAAAATATGAAATGAACAAACTTATTTTCGGCAACAACCCCTCACAGACTCTTATGAACTCTAATTCGGTTTTCTGGGTTATGATTATAGCAAGAGTTGATATAGGTGTAAACTATGAAGGCTGGGGAGAAACAGAAGTTGACAATTTCTTTAAAGAACATAATCTTTCTGTTTCTTTAGCTGAATATTATTATTATCTTGCTGTTCAGAAACCTTTTTACTGTATGAAAGAATATCTTGCGTTCAGTGAAATAACATCTGCAAAAGAAGATCTGAAATCAGAATACGGCAGAAATTTTGACGAAAAACTCTTCAACAAAACCGTCCTTACAAACGGATATCTTCCGCTTGACATAATGAACAAAAGAATAAAATCAGAATATAAAAATTCTCTTTCGGAAAATGTAGCAGAAGAAGAATAACAAAAACCATACCCTTGAACTGAGGGTATGGTTTTATTTTTTCAGCGGTATTCCTATTGACCATATCTTTCCGCCGTTGTTTATAATTTCACTCTGTCTTTTTGCGGTTTCAAAATCCTTGTATCTTTCTGAAAGCGATTTATCTATAACAAAAAGACGCTGATTACTTGATCCTTTTATGCCACGGTTATCATTCAGTTCGTCGATATATTCCCCATCAACGATAGCGCCTAAGAGGTCGACTATTTTCTTTGTCAAAGGATTCTCACAAAGTTCTTCAAAAGAAAAACCTGTATAGATGAGAATATCTGTTATTCCGATTTTTCTTATTTCTTCAACAAGAGAGAGAAGTTCATCGGGTTGTAAAAAGGGTTCTCCGCCTGTTATGGTCACACCATCGGTTTTATCTTTATATTTTTCTATAATGCCCGTTATTGTTTCAACAGAAATATCTTTATCGGGATTTTCCTCCCAGAGTTCAGGATTCGAACAGTTTCTGCATTTTCTTTTACAGCCTATTGTCCAGATTCCCATTCTTTTTCCGAACCCTAATGTTTTAACGGGGTAATATATTCTGTCAATCTGCATTTTCGATCAAAAATGCCATATCGGCAAAAGCAACTTCATCACCGGGATTTATTTCGGTCATCTTATTCTTTTCAAGTCTGACGCCGTTTATTGTCGTTCCGTTGGTGCTGAAATCGGTAACAAAAATTTTATCGTCGTTTACATCAAATCTCGCGTGTTTACGGCTGATATAATCGCTGTCGTTGACATAATCAGAAAGAATATCCCCTTCTCTGCCTATGGTTTCTCCACCGAAAATAAGTGCCGAAACGCTACCGCCTGTTGAGGTTATCTTCCATTTGGCACCCTTATTATCTTCGATCATAACAGGTGCTATAAAGCTGAGGTCATATCCGCAGGCTTCACATTCGAGCTTGTCGATTGTATTTTTCACACCACAGTTTTCGCATATTCTGACTTCTCTACTCATCGTATGTCATTCTCCTTGATTTTTTTGCTCTTCGTTTTTCGGTTTTCGATAAGAATTCTTCCGATACAGCCCTTACATATCTTTCATCAGCCTCGCAGGTACGTTCGTCGGTAACAGAGAGGTCGTATTCAGAAAGAAGTGCTTTGACCTTATCATAATCTGGACAGAATTTGTCCATATCGTCTTTAACCGCTCTTTTTTCGGCAGGAGTAATTTCGCCCGACTCAGATTTTCCCAGAACCTCAAAAAGAACAGAACCTTCTTCGTTTGAAGAAACATTTATAACCGAATTTTCGCTGAATTCATAGTAATCTTTCTGAGTTGTATGTTTGGGTGTTGAAACGGTATTGCTTCCTATTATGTCATAACCTATACGTTCCATAATATCTCTTACAGAGTCGGTTATATATTCGCCCATTGTTTTTTGTTCGGCTTCGGCATAAAGAGCGTTCACTTCGTCTCTTAAAGCGTGGATATTACCGAGAACAGATGCGTTTACATCCTTTGAAAGATATTCACAGAGAGCTTCATATTTTGCTGTTAAAGCCTCGATTTCTTCTATATTATCAGATGAATTTCTTTCTAAAACTATTCCGTCAAGACGCTCTTTCAAAATACGTTCTTTGGTTTCTTCATCATATTTAACCGAAGAAATAACTGACTCTGCAAAAGATTTTATCTCTGAAAATTTTTCGGAAGATAAAGTTTCTTCTATTATCTGTTCGTATAAATCGTCGACTTTTTCACTTGAAAGAACAGCCTCAAAAGCGGTATTATCGACAGATGATTTTTCGGCATTATAGCTGTTTCTGTTTTCGATAACGCTCGTAAGTGCGTCATATTCTTCACGCATAATATGCCAGAGATTTCCCATTTCAAAGTATCTTTCAACAGAATTTCTTCTCTCCGATGTAAGAACTTTGCTATCGCCCTCTGTATTGCAGACAAAAGATGAAAGTCTCTGATATCTTAAAAGATGCTTTGAAAGCATACGATACTGCAACGATTTTTCGCAACCTGCTTTTTTGGCAGCTTTAAGAATTGATACAATTTCGTCTGTAGGATGTTCTTCGAAAAACTTATCGAATTTATGTTGCAGTGCATTCTGTTTATTTACAAGAGCGTTACATTCTCTCTTTTCAAGAGCAACGTCAAGTTCTTTCATAAGTTTCATACGACGGATTTTTCCTAATAAAATCTGTCCGTATTTCGGTCCGCTCATTTAAAAATCCTCCTCAAGAGTCAAAAGCCATTCGCGAAGTTGTTTTCCATATCCTTTTGAGAAAACCCACATATGAAAAAGTCTGTCATAAACGAGAGTTTTTGAAAATTCTTCTCTTTCTTCATCAGAAAGGCTTTCGAGATAATCGCAAAGTGATCTGATATCTGAAAATTTATCGGAATAGATATAGTTTCTGTTAAGAAGATATAAGAGTGCATAGTAATACTCATATTTTTCAAGAGTAAACTGAGCACCGATATACTCCATACGTTCAATAATTTTATGGTCTATCCCCTTTTTCTCCATATAGATTTTAAGACAACCGCTTCTTACAAAATCTATAATATCGTTATCCTTAACGGGAAGTTTCTGTTCTATTTCATCGCCCATAGCCTGTAATGAAGCATACATTTTTCCACGATAAAAAATAGGCGCCTCGGGGCTGAGAAGCATTATAACCTTGAAAAGACATTCATCGGGGCTATTATGATCCTTGAGAATAGCAACCTCTCTCTGAAGCGAGGCACTGAATGCTGCAAGCCTTGTTTCAAACGCACTTGTGTGGTAAACATAGACGAGTGCCGCTTCCCAGTTTTCGCCGAAAGCATATGCGAGCGATACTAAATCGGGGTACGATTTGTTTTCAAATACAAATCCCGATTTATCCGCTGTTTTTTCGTATGTAGCAGAATTCCCCTCGGGGATTATTTCACCTGCTAACCAGAGTTTTATCTTGTCATATCCGAAACGATATTCTCTGTCTTTTCTTGTAAGTCCTCTGATTAAAAGTGCAAACTGAGGACTTACCGTTCTTGGAATAGGAATGTTTTTGTTGAGTGTATGATAGAGTATCTGCATTTCTGTCATACCCGCAAAGACATCTATGCCTGTTACGAGGTGAAGAAGTGTTATTCCTAAAGAATAATAGTCACTCGCTTTGGAAACGAAACCTGCTGATGTTTCGGGGGCTGCATAACCGAGAGTTCGTGAAATCCCCGTTGCTCTTACGCTCAAATTGTCATCAAGAACAGAGCTTATTCCGAAATCCCCGATAACTGCTTTGCCGTCATCTGAAATAAAGATATTACCAGGTTTTATATCTCTATGGACAATGCCCATAGAATGAAGAACTTTAAGTCCTTCGGCAACGCAAGGAATAATGTTTTCGGAAAGTTCCTTTTCTGAAATGGGCATTAAAGACGCTACATCGCCTTTGCTGAAATAAGGCATTATTGCATAGAACTTTTCTCCGTGTTCTCCGCAATCCTCGTAAGAAACAATATAAGGGCAATCGGTTTTCAAAAGTTTCTGTATTATTTCTTCTTTTGGCTTTTTGTTTTTATGGAAAAGTTTGATTATTCTTTTACTTCCTTCTTTTTCTCCGAGAAATACAGCTGCCTCACCCGTGTTTTCAGAGATGATATCTATGATTTTATATCCGCCAACAACAGCACCTATGCCTACTATTCCGTCTGATGAAGATGAATTGACAACTACCTCAGATGTTGGCATAATCATAGTTTTTCGGTCGGTTTTATCCCTCATATCAAGGGTTGGTCTGCTGTTTTCCTTCAAAAAATTCACCCACTTTAATTAACGGAGTAATCAAGCCCCGCTACATTGTCTTTTTCATAAATAGAATTTACTGTTAAAGTTCCGCCTTCGATGTTTTCATCGAATATAACTCTCGAAAGGGGATTTATGAGGTTTTTCTCAATGACGTTTCCTATGCCTCGGCCGCCGTTTTCAAGATTTCCGAATGATTTTTTATAGATGTAATTTCTTGCTTCTTCAGAAAGAATAACCTGTATTCCCTTCTGTTCAAAAATCTTTGCAAAGATCTTGTTTATCTGTGCGTTTGCGATTTCCTTCGCTGTATCTTCTCTTATGAAGTCAAAAACAACAAAGTTATCACCTATTCGGTTTAAGATTTCAGGTCTTCCGAGTTGGAGTTTGAAATAATCCTTTATAGACTTTATAAGTCTTTCACGCATTTCTTCATAGGTCATATCAAGGAAGATACTCTGTGTTTTTCTTCCCATTTCATCGGTATTATAAACACCGAGGTTACTTGTGAAGATAATGATTGTTTCTGAAAAATAAACTGTTTCGCCTTTGCCGTCGGTCATTCTTCCGTCTTCTAAAATCTGAAGGAATTTATCGAAAACAGAAGGATGTGCCTTTTCGATTTCATCAAAGAGAATGATTGAAAAAGGCTTTTCCTTAACGGCATTTGTAAGCTGGCCGCCCGATTCATAACCTACATACCCGGGAGGTGCACCCATAAGTTTCTGATCCGACTGACTCTGCTGATATTCACTCATATCAAATCTTATGCAGTTATTGTCGTCGCCGAAAAGAAGGTTAGCAACAGTTTTTGCAAGTTCGGTTTTTCCGACACCTGTAGGCCCTGCGAAAAAGAGAATTCCTTTGGGTTTTCCGCTTCCCGAATGCTGAAGCCCTGCCATATTTGAAGCCGCTCTTTTTATAACGTCAAGAGTCTGGACAACAGCTGCGTTCTGACCTTTGACACGGCTTTTTATGTAGCTTTCGGCATTCTCGAATTTCTCTCTCGGAATGTCATTCCAGGGATTATCCTTAATGCCGTATTTATACATATTAACGGCATCTTTTATCTTTGAAAAAGAAAGTTTTTCCTTTCGGCAAAGAAGTTTGAGTGCGTTAAGTTCGAGATTTGCAAAACCTTCTGTAAGGTCGGCAAAATCATTCTTATACTTATCAAGTTCGTCATCTGTGAATTTTTCTTCGCCGACAAAGAAAGCAAGCTGGCTTTCTATGAACATTCTTCTTGAAGCCTTATCAGGTTCGCTTATATTTATCGCCTTTACCATAGGGTTATCGATATAGAACCACGCAGGAATATCGTTTACCTTATCGGCAACAAAAAGCATAATGTTATTGATAAAACGATCACCCTGTTTAACCTGTGTCTTTTTAAGAGAAGCCATCATAAGTTTTGAATAGAAATCTTTTTCGCTATCCGAAAGGCTATCCGCAGAGATGACATATCTTGACGCAGACATCATTACAACAGCAACGCTTTTCTCTTTATTCTGAATGGCTGTTCTTATAAAATCAGCTGCCTGACTGTATTTTACGGTAAAGGTCTTTGTTTTTTCATCAAGCTTATTGAATCCTATGAGTTTTAAAAAACTATCAAGATGTTCTCTTGAATAATCGTTATAGAAGCCGTCTATATGATTATAGAAAACCACTGTTGAATATCCGTTATCGCAGAGATATTTGAAAAGATAATTATCAAGCATTATCATATCCCAGCGGGTAGTTCCGTCTTCCTGGATTGTGGGGTATGCGTGAAGATCATAGATATTTCCTTCTAAAAGAAAGGCTGTTTTTATATCTATAAACCTATTGAGTTCGGTATGCCATTTACCAAGTTTCATTGTATGCTACCTCCGATATTGTTCTGGGTATGCAGTAATACCCATCTTGACAGATTTTATTTGCTTTGAAAATCTGCATAAAGTCTTTTTCTTGTATATTGGTGTCGTTCTGATAAATTTCTTTGAAACTGAGTTTTCTGATAACCAGCTTTATTTCTTCGGGATTATACAGATCGGGCATATCATCTTCATTCAAAGCCCAGCCGTTTCCAAAACGGATTGCATTTGAAAGTCTTTCCGCCATAATAGGAATAAGTTCCATACACTTTTCAATATCTTCATATTTTTCGTGAGGAAGTGAAAGAAGCTTCTCTTTTGAGAAATATTCAATGAATATCTCTCTTGTAAGTTCGCATTCTGTAAACTCGTAATAAAACGGGCTGTCAAAAAGTTTTTCTACTTCATAGCGATCTGATATTCTTTTATCATCGGGAGAACAGTTTTTAAGCAGTTCATATATTTTGCCTGTATAATTTTTTAAAGCCATTTTACTTCTCCTTGGTGTAAATAGGTTTTATGATTTCGGTTTCGTTTGTGAATTTGTCCTTTACCCTCTTCATTCCGAGGTTTTCAAGGACATCAAGATAATTTTCATCAGAAATTTCTATATTTTCAAAATCGGATTTCTTGACAGAAAGTGCATAGACACACCTCGAAACTCCCGAAGCGAATTTGGCTGTCATATTCTCAACATCTTTATTATTCGAAGGAACAAATCCATTAAGGATTATCTCATCGACAAAATCGCCGTAGAGTGCTTCGAAAAGTTCGTGGATAGAACGAAGCCCTGCCGAAAGAAGAGCTTTTTCGTATCTTCTGTATTTTTCATCGGGTGAAAATCTTACTTCGGTAACGGATTTATTCTCTATTATGCATTTATACTTCATAATATCGGGAAAATTTTCAAATCCGCAGAAAAGAAGGTTGAGCGTAAGTGTTTTAGTATATGGGCTATAAGAAACCTCGTTGTCGGGTTTGAAATTTTCGGGATAAACAGAATTCGCAAGAATAATCTTCGAATATTTTTCGACGGCACTTTTTTCGCCGTTTTCAAAGCTTATTTTAAGACGTTTTATTTCAGCGTTGTTTCTTCTTTTTCTTAAATTGAATTTTTCCTTTTCGATCATATATTTACGGATAGCATCTTTTTTGCCCGAAATATATTTATTCATCTGTATTTTAAATTCTTCCTCTGCCCTTTCTTCAGCCGATTTAAACGAAAAAATCTTCGCAAATCCGCCTTCTTCTTCGGGGATTTTTTTCTGAGGCGGGAAAGGATAAAGAAAATCATCATATTTTTCGGTTATGATTTTTCTGTCCCAATCGAGACGATCATCGATTTTAAGGGTATGTGAAATAAGAGACATAAGTTCGGAATTTATCTTTTCAACCTTTTCTGTCATTATTTCTGTTGCGGTGAG
>JAGAJQ010000216.1 GCA_017828955.1 Oscillospiraceae bacterium | reverse complement strand
GCAACAACAGAACAGATGGACGCTGCAACAGCAACTATCAATCAGAGACTTATAACTTTAGGTATTACAGACTCTGAATGTTATACAGACTACACAAACCAGAGAATTATCGTAAGATTCCCCTGGCAGTCGGGCGAAGAAAACTTCGATCCCGAACAGGCAGTTAAGGAAATCGGCGAAACAGCGCTTTTAACATTCCGTCTCGGAACAGAAACAGACGAAGCTGGCGTTCCGACAGGAATAACAGAAGAAATTCTTCTTCAGGGTGCCGATGTTCAGCAGGCAGTTCCAGGTCTTGATGACCAGACCGGTCAGTATGTAGTTTATCTCACACTCTCAGAACAGGGTAAGGATAAATTCTTTAATGCCACAACAAGAGCTTATGAATCAAACGAAGTTCTTTCTATCTGGATGGACGAAACACTCATTTCAGCACCTAACGTAACAGAACCCATAGCAGGCGGAAACGCAACAATCTCAGGTGCTTTTGCAAATGCAGAAGAAGCAAGCGATCTTGCAAACAAGATAAATTCTGGTGCACTTCCTTTCAAACTCGAAACATCTTCATTCTCAACAATTTCTCCTACCTTAGGTCTTGGCGCACGTGACGCTATGGCAATAGCAGGTGCTATCGCATTCGTTCTTATCTGCATCTTTATGATCTGCGTTTACAGACTTCCCGGTGCGGTTGCTTCAATCGGTCTTTTAGGACAGGTTGCAGGTATGATATGCGCAGTAACAGGATTTTTCGGATTTATGAATGGTTCAACACTCACAGTTCCCGGTATTGCAGGTATCATTCTTTCAGTTGGTATGGGCGTTGACGCAAACATCATCACAAACGAAAGAATCAAAGAAGAACTCAGAAACGGAAAATCAATCGACGGTGCACTTTCAATAGCTTATGACAAGGGCTTTACAGCAATCTTCGACAGTAACATCACTGTAGTATTCGTAGCCGTTATCCTTATGGGTGCATTCGGCGTTTCGGATAGTTTCTTCGCAACACTTTTAAGCCCCGTTTTCCGTTGGTTCGGTGCTTCAACAGAAGGAACAGTTTATTCACTCGGTTATACACTTATCGCAGGTATTATCCTTAACTTCGTTATGGCGGTAACCGCATCAAAACTTATGCTCGTTTCGCTTTCAAAATTCAAGGCGTTACGCAATCCTGTTTTATATGGAGGTGCGAAGAGAAATGAAGAATAAGAATTTTGATTTTTTAGGAAAGAAGAAAATTTTCCTCACACTTTCAAGCGTGCTTATAGTAATCGTAGCTATAGCAACAGCAATCTTCGGGGTTGACCTTTCAATCAACTTCAAGGGAGGAACAATCCTCACCTACATCTACGACGGTGAAATCAGCGACACACAGTTTAAATCAGATGTTGAAAAGATAACAAAGACAACAGCGGTTGTAACAATCGGTGAAGATTTCGCAACAAAGAGTAAGACAATGAACGTTTCACTCGCTTCAAACGAAGGTCTTACAGCAGATAAGCAGTTTGAACTCACAAATTCACTTAAAGAAAAGTATGCAGAAAACAATCTCGACCTTATTTCTTCGAGTGACGTTAAGCCTACAGCAGGTAAGGAATTCTTCGTTAAATGTATGGTTGCTATCGGCCTTGCATTCCTTGTAACAGTAATCTATATCGCTTTCAGATTTAAAGCCGTAAGTGGTTGGTCAGCAGGTGTTTTCGCAATTATCGGCCTTATCCACGACGTTATCATCGTTTTCGGCGCATTCGTTCTCTTCAGATATGAAATCAACGCAAACTTTATGGCGGTTGTTCTTACAGTTCTCGGTTACTCAATCAACGACACAATCGTTGTTTACGACAGAATTCGTGAAAACAAGAAACTCGCAGGTAAGAAGGGCGATATCGCAGAAATCGTAAACAGAAGCCTTAATGAATGTATTCAGAGAACAATCAACACAACAATCACAACAGTTACTGCTATGATATGTGTTTCAATTGTCGGTTCAGTTTACGGAATAACTTCAATCCTCTCATTCTCAACTCCTCTCATCTTCGGTATGATCTCAGGTGTTTACTCAACAATGTTTGTTGTTTGTCCTCTCTGGATTCTCTGGCAGACAAGAGGAAAGAGAAAGAAAGAAGCATAAATAAAAATAAAAAGAGTACCGTGCTTTATGCACGATACTCTTTTTTTGTTATTCTTCTGTTTTTTCTTCGACAGTTTCTTCTTCTGCTTCTTCAGAAGTTTCTTCGGTTTCTTCTGTTTCGCCAAGTCTTTCTTTTTCCTGATCCATTATGGATTTTGTTGTCCTGAGGTATTCGAATTCACAATCCTCACGAAAACTCGGGTAACCGTAAGTTCCTTTAAGGTCATCCATTTCGCAGATGTAGAAAAACGCGACAACGCAGGACATTACCCCTAAAAACGAGGTTATCATAAGTGCGGTATTTTCAATGAAAGCCGCCATAAGTGCGAAAGCAAGCCCCGCAGGGAAACAGGGTATTTTATATCCCGCAATGATACAAGCCGAAGGTATCGCCGTTATAATCGACCACATAACGAGAGTTCCGAAAAGATAGTTTGCTTCGTCGTTTACAATCGAAATTCCGCCTTTTATAAGAATAGCGATCGTTCCGACGATTGCACTCAAAGCAACAACAGAAATCGGAAAGAATGTTGCTATTTTGCATATTTTCATCTTTCTTCTGCATTCGGGGAAATGTAATGTGCTGCGAAAGGGTTTTATCTTTTCAGACATATCTCTTCTCTCCTTTTATCAGTCGATAAGTGTAAATCTCTTTATTTTTCTGCCGTCTCTTTCTATTTCTTCAGAGAACATCGAAAGCGGGCGAACCCATACCTTCTTTTCTCCTGCAGGTTCCTGATAGATAACGACATCTTCCATTGTTTCGGAATTTTTTCCGATAGCGATAACGATATATGTATTGCCTTTGAAATGCTTATACATTCTTCCGATCAAAATGCCCTGTTCTTCAACCTGAGGAGCAACCTTAGCCGCATTTCCTTCTTCTAAAATCATTGATGAGAATGGAGGCATATTGATAGAAATATAATTGTTCTGAGGAATATACTGCTTATCGCCCGAAAGTCTGTCGATAAGGCAGGCACCATTCATATTGAACCCTACCTCTGCGTTATGGTCAGCGAGGTTAAGAGCAACATAAACCGCGCCCGAAGCACAGCTTCTCTTGAAAACAAGCTGTTCGTTTCGGATAAGAATATTTTCATAATCACCGACCTGAACGGGTAAGAGCTCTGCGTGAAGTCTTCCGAGTTCCTTTATGTGATTAAAAAGATCCATATCAGCGTCGGGGATATTGTCAAGCTCTAACGAGGGGCGAAGAACTGCGTCTGAAGCCGATGTTCTTTCTCCTTTTATTCCCCATTCACTTCCGTAATAAACTGAGGGAACACCGGGCATAGTATACATAAGAGTATAGCAGTTTTTAAGATATTCGGGACGCTTAAGGAATGACGCAAGTCTGTTTACATCGTGGTTGTCAACAAAACTGTAAAGGGTTAAATTCTTATAAATTCCGCCATTTCCGAACTGTCTGTTGAGCGAGT
>JAGAJQ010000215.1 GCA_017828955.1 Oscillospiraceae bacterium | reverse complement strand
GGTGAAATCGCTGAACTCGACGGTGAAAACATAGTTTTCTGTGATATGCATAAAACTGAAATTACAAAAGAACTTTCTATCGCTGACTGGGATCTTGATGCCGCTGAAAAGGGCGGATACGAACACTTTATGCTTAAAGAAATCCACGAACAGCCTGAAGTTATCAAGACAACCATCAACCCCAGAATCAAGGACGGTATGCCTGATTTAAGTGAATGCGGAATTACTCCCGAAAAGCTTAAAAAATACAACAAGATTTTTGTCGTTGCCTGCGGTACTGCTATGCATGCGGGTCTTGTCGGAAAATATGTTATCGAAAAGATAGCAAGAGTTCCTGTTGATGTTGATATTGCATCAGAATTCAGATACAGAGACCCCATAGTTTCAGAGGGTGACCTTGTTATCATCATCTCACAGTCGGGTGAAACGGCGGATAGTCTTGCGGCTATGAGACTTGCTAAAAAACTTGGCGCCGAAACACTCGCTATCGTAAATGTTAAGGGAAGTTCGATAGCAAGAGAAGCGGATATGCTTATCTATACACACGCAGGCCCTGAAATTGCAGTTGCTTCAACAAAGGCATATATGGTTCAGATCGCGGTTATGTATCTTTTGGCGTTTGAAATCGCTTTTGCTATGGGCAAGATCGATGAAGCTGAATGCAGACGTCTTACATCGCTTTTAAGAGAAACTCCCGATGTTATCGAAAAGATACTCGAAAATACAGAAGATGCACAGTATATCGCATCACAACTTATTACTGCAGACAGCCTTCTCTACATAGGCAGAGGGCTTGACTATGCGCTCAGTATGGAAGGGTCTTTGAAACTCAAGGAAATCTCATATATCCATAGTGAATCTTATGCAGCAGGCGAACTCAAACACGGAACAATTTCTCTTATTACAGACAATATGCCCGTTATCGCCGTTGCAACTCAGACAGATCTTTTTGACAAGACAATAAGCAACATAAAGGAAGTAAAGACAAGAGGCGCAAAGGTTATTATGGTCTGCCGCGAAGGATATAATCCCGATAAGGATATTGCCGATTTCAAATTCGGTCTTCCCGACGATGTCGAAAACCTTATTATGCCGATGGCAGCGGTTGTTCCTTTACAGCTTATCGCTTACTACACATCTGTTTTAAGAGGAAATGACGTTGATAAGCCAAGAAACCTTGCAAAATCGGTTACTGTTGAATAATATACAAAAAGTAAATATTTTGTAGAAATATACAAAATGTAAAGGAGCGAAAAGAAAATGGAACTTATATCTGTCGTTGTTCCTTGCTATAACGAAGAAGAGAGTCTTCCTTTATTCTATGACGAAATAAAGAGAGTTTCGGCTGAAATGAAAGAGAAGAACGAGCTTTCTTTTGAATACATTTTCGTTGATGACGGTTCAAAGGATAAGACACTTTCAATACTTCGTGAGATGGCGAAAGAAGATAACGATGTAAGATATGTTTCATTTTCAAGAAACTTTGGAAAAGAAGCGGCAATGTATGCAGGACTTGAGGCGACAAAAGGCGACTATGTTGTCATCCTTGACGCTGATTTACAGCATCCGCCGAAACTTATCCCCGAGATGTATTCTTATGTAAAATCGGGAGAATGTGATTGTGCCGCTACAAGAAGAATTTCAAGAAAGGGCGAACCTAAGCTCCTTTCATTCTTCTCAAATCAGTTCTATAATGTAATAAACAAAATCTCGCAGACATATATCGTCAACGGTGCACAGGATTTCAGATTTATGAAACGGCAGATGGTTGACGCTATACTTTCTATGAGTGAATACAACAGATTTTCAAAGGGTATTTTCAGCTGGGTAGGATTTAAGACTAAGTTCATAGAAGTCGAAAATACGGAACGCGTTGCAGGGACTACGAAGTGGAATTTCTTCAAACTTTTAAGATATTCTTTTGAGGGGATTCTTGCTTTCTCAACAGCACCTATAGAGTTTCCTGTTTTTGCAGGGATTTTCTCCTGCTTCTCAGCATTTGTGCTTCTTATCATTCTTCTTATTGACATATTCTTATGGCATACAGGTTGGACTCAGACACTCACACTTTTGACTGTTCTTCTTTTCGCGGCGGGCGTTGTTCTTATATCCCTCGGAATTATGGGACAGTATATTTCAAAAACTTATATGGAGGTCAAAAAGAGACCTATCTATATAAAAGCAGAGGATGAAACCTCACAAAGATAAATTTTATAACAGCCGTTTCTTGATAACCGGCTTAAAAAAACAAGGAGAGATTAAAATGAAAAAGAATAATACCAAAGACATTATAAAAATCGCAATCGTCGCGGCTATCTATGCCGTTATGACGGTTGCGATTTCTCCGTTATCATATGGGCCTATACAACTGAGATTTTCTGAAATACTCGTTCTTCTTTGTTTCTACAACAGAAAATACTGCGTTTCTATGACAGTAGGTTGTCTTATTGCAAATATTTTCAGCCCGATGGCACTTCTTGATATTCCTTTCGGAACACTCGCGACAATACTCGCTGTCCTGTTTCTTTCAAGAAGTAAAAATCTGTTTGTGGGGTCTTTATGGGCGACGATATTCAACGGAATAATTGTCGGCACAGAACTTTATATCGCTTTTAAAGAACCGATTTTTATCTCAATGGGAACAGTTGCTGTCGGGGAATTTATTGTTGTCAGCGTTATAGGAGTTCTTATTTTCAAGGCACTTGAAAAAAACAAACATTTTATGAAACTTATCGGGAATGAGAGAAAGTCTTGACTTTTTTAGTTTGCATAGTGTATAATTTTTAAAAAATAAAAGGAGGCGTTTTTAAAATGGTTGATGTTAAAGGAAAATGGGCGTTTATAACAGGCGCATCAAGAGGGCTCGGATATCTTGCTGCTAAATTTCTCGCTGAGAGAGGATGTAACCTTATTCTTCACAGCAGAAAAAAGGAACACACAGAAAAGCTTATCGAAGAAGTGAAGGCTATGGGTGTAGAAGCCTATGCTGTTTCAGCAGAACTTTCAGATATTCCCTCGGTTGAAAAGATGCTTGAAGAAATTGACGCTTTTGGCGTTACTGTTGATTTTGTTCTCAATAACGCAGGTCTTCAGATTGCTTACAGAACAGAATATTTCAAAACTCCCGTTTCTGACTATACAGAAAGTTTCGTTATCAATACAGTTGCCCCCGCAGTTATATGCTATCATTTTATGCCTAAGATGATAGAAAGAGGTTTCGGAAGAATTGTAAATACAACAAGCGGAATTGCTCTTGAACCTCAGCAGGCAGGATATTCTGCAAGTAAAGCAGCACTCGACAAAATCACTATCGACCTCGGTTCAACAGTTGCTGATACTGATGTTATGATAAATCTCGTTGATCCGGGCTGGTGCAGAACTGATCTTGGCGGCCCTAACGCACCAAACAGTCCCGAAAGTGCTATTCCGGGTGTTGTTCTCGGTGTTTTCCTTGATGATAAAATTTCGGGAAGAATTTTAAGAGCGCAGGATTATGCTGGTATGACTTTGGAAGAAGCTGTTGAAGCGGCAACTCCGTCTCTTTATTAAAATCTGAATAAAAAGTAAAACAGCCTCCGATAATTCGGGGGCTGTTTTGGGGGAAGGAGAAAAAATGAAAAAAATCAAATTTTAGAATAGCCAAAGCTGTTAACAATGGCGTCGATTTTGTGGTTATTTCTGCAGTGAGGACATTCTGATGCAGGATATGTTTCGTATCCCTCAATTTCCTTTCCTGAGAAGATGCTGTCAACTTCGATATCACTTTCGAAAGCTGACGAGCTGAATAATGCGGATACTCCGCTTACTATTCCGCCATAATATTCGATACATTCGATAGAACGCTGAATAGTCTTTCCTGTTGTTGCTGATGCAATAAGAAGAAGAACATTCTTATCGATTACCATAGGCTGAACGTTATCTCTGAACATCATCTGACCATTTGAATTGATTTCGGGAGTGATGATGTTTATAGGTCTTTTACTGTTGACAAGATACATATCTGTTTTTGAAAGCTCTGTTGCCATATAAGCGGCGATAATTTCACAACCATCAAGACAAACTATTGTGTCGATAGGTGTGTCTGTATATCTTGCTGCGAGGGTTTTAGCGGCTTCCATAGCGTTTGATGAATTATACTTAACGCCTGACATATCAATGTAATAGTTGATATGAGAATGGTTTGTCGCGAAATGACCCTGCATTACATTTATAGAAATTTTAGGATTTTTTTCTGAAAAAATTCTTATTCTGCCTGTTTCGAGCATAAATATATCTCTCCTTGTTTTCGTCTTTTCAAAGTATACCATAACTCTCGCTTTAAAGCAATAGTTTTTTTGCAGAATTGTTAAAAAAACCATTTAAAAGACTGCGTATTTGTGCAGAATTAACAAACTTTTGAAAAATCATCTCAAAAACGGATTTTTTTCCAAAAACTGTTTACAATTATGTTGAAATGTGATAAAATTGTGATAATAATAGGTGTAGTGTATCTATTTTTATAGTTTCTTCCGAAAGAGTCGGAAGAAAAAACAAAACGATTTATCATGGCGCAAGGAGGTGGCAGCGTGGTAATTCAGCATAATCTTTCGGCTATTTCAGCCAACAACCGACTGCAGACCAATCAGTCGGAACTGTTGAAAAGACTCGAGAAATTATCTTCGGGTTATTCGATAAACCGCGCGGGTGATAACGCTGCCGGTCTTGCGATTTCAGAAAGTATGCGTGGAAAGATCGCAGGTCTTTCTATGGCTACGAATAACGCACAGGACGGCATATCGCTTTTACAGACCGCTGACGGTGCATTGGGAAAAACGCATACTCTTTTACAGGTAATGTCAAAGATGTCTGTTCTTGCGGCTAACGCAAGTTATTCCGACATTGTCGACAGGGCTGCTTTACAGCTTGAGTTCGAGCATATGATGGAAGAAATCAATGACATTGCGGGAACGACCGATTTTAACAGAACATATCTTTTAGACGGAAGTCTTTCGGGAAATTCAGCACTTAAATTTATGCTTTCCGAGGCTACTGTCGGTGAAGAAGAAACATTCTCTGTCGAGATTGACGATATGAGCTGTGAGGGACTCGGAATAGACGACTGCTCGATAGAAACATCTGAAAAGGCGAACAAATCGATTGATGTTATAAATTCGGCTATCGATAAGGTTTCCTTACAGAGAGGAAAGATCGGTGCGGTAGAGAAAAGAATAGAACATAAATACAATGTTCTTTCAACAACAACCGAAAATCTTACCGCGTTTGAAAGTCAGATCCGTGATGCTGACATAGCAAGCGAAATGATGGAGTTTACGAAATACGAAATCCTTTCGGGAAGTGCTCAGGCTATGGTTGCTCAGGCAAATGCAGAGCCTATGAAGGTTGTTGACCTTTTAACCAACTCGGCGGTTAAGGCTGATGTTCCTGCTAAAAAGACTGTTCAGAAGGTTGAAACTCCACCAAATAACATTCCTGTCGGGGCGGAAGTTCCTGCAGAATAAAGATAATATAACCCGTGTTTTTATACTTATGTAGAATGATATTTCGACAAAATAATTTACGATACAGAAAGGAATTTTTATTATGAAAAGTGTGTTCAAAAAAATTGCACAGAGTTTCGTTTGTACTGTAATTGCTTTTGTTGCAAGTGTTTCAATTACGAATTGCATAAAAGTTTATGCAACGGTATCTAATATTGTTCGTTATCAAGGTACATACGAAGTTACTGGGTATACTGATAGATATATTGTAGTTACAACGGATGATATGTGGTGTACAAAAGTTAAATACGGTTCTATTAGAGTAAGTGCTACCGATGGGGACGGAACAGTTGGGATTTATAGTTCTAATTCGTTGGTGGATGTTAGATATTCTGGATATTTAAAATATGATTCAAACGGAAATTACCAAGGTAATTTACCAAGTACTGATTTGAATATTACAGGCACTGTGAATAGTTCGTATATTCAAACATCTGGTGAAAAATATTACAAATCTTAATAGAGGTGGATAGTATGCAAAAAACAATAAATAAAAAAAATATAGTTGTTTCGTTGATTTTTATTATTTTGATGACAGTGTTTTTTGTTGTTGCTACTCTTGTTGTTAAGGCTGATTATGACAATAATCTTGAAATTAAAGAAATCCCCGTTAAATGCGGAAGATATTATATCGACGGAGATACAGAACAATATTACCTTGAAGTGACAAAAGACTCCATCCAACTTTGTGATGTGGATTATCTTGAATATGCATGGGTCGGAAATGAGTTGGGAGATACAAAAGATAGCAAATACATTTCCAAAATGACAGGACTTGCAGAAAAACGAGCTGAAGAATATGCAAAAAAATATGAATATAAAGCGATAAATAAATCTTCAAGCGACGGAAGTTATAATGTCAGCTTTATCTTTACAGATTGGATTGAAACCGATGGCAATTATTCGGGAACAGGATATACTCTTGTTGACGAAAACACCATAACAGGCGGAGATTCTGTTTTTATCTATTATGATGAAGAACTTGGCGACACTGTTTACAAAACAGAAACACCTACAAGAGTTGTTGACTCTCTTACATATAAGGCAAAAATGGAATAAATGTCAGAAAAGCAAATCGTTATATACGGTTTGCTTTTCTTTTTCAAACAATCCCTTTGATTTTCAATAAACATTGTCGAAAATGTCAATAGTATAAAATCATGATTTCATATATAATGTTATTTGAAGGTATTTGTCGGTGTGGTCCGGCAAGGAATTTTTAAAAAAGGGGAATTTTAGTATGAACATCAATTCTGAAATTTCTTTCAACCCTAACCTCAGAGTTGCTCCTTTGGGGGTTATCGCTATGGAAGGCGCGAAAGAACTCGGCGACAAAATCAACGATTATCTTATGGAATGGGCTATTCCCGAACATCGTCCCGAAAAGTCATTCCTTATTGAATCGGATTGCCCCCGTTTCTCATCAGGAGACGGTAAAGGTCTTATCAAGCAGACAATCAGAGGAGATGACCTCTTTATCATAGTTGATGTTGGAAATTACAACTGCAAATACAAAATGTTCGGCGAAGAAAACTCAATGTCACCCGATGATCACTATCAGGATTTAAAGCGTATCATTCAGGCAGCAGGCGGTAAGGCACACAGAATCAATGTTATCATGCCTATCCTTTACGGTGGAAGACAGCATCGTCGCAACTACCGTGAATCACTTGACTGTGCGGTTGCTTTACAGGAACTTGAAAGAATGGGCGTTTCAAATATCGTTACATTCGACGCTCACGACCCTCGTGTTCACAATGCAATTCCTCTTATGGGATTTGACAATGTAATGCCTACATATCAGGTTCTTAAAGCACTTCTCGGAAAGCATCCCGAACTCGAACTCGACAAGGATCACTTTATGATTATCTCACCTGATGAAGGTGCTATCAACAGAAATATGTATTACGCTTCTGTTCTTGGTGTTGACCTCGGAATGTTCTATAAGCGCCGTGATTATTCACAGGTTGTAAACGGAAGAAATCCTATCGTTGCACACGAATATCTCGGAAATTCAGTTGAAGGAAAAGACGTTTTCATCGCAGACGATATCATTTCATCAGGCGAATCAATGCTTGATATCGCTTATGAACTCAAGAAGAGAAAAGCAAACAGAATTTTCTGTTATGCAACATATCCTATCTTCACAAACGGTCTTGATGCGTTTGACAAGGCTTACAACGAAGGCGTTATCGCAGGTGTTCTCGGAACAAACCTTACATACCGTACAGACGCTCTTAAATCAAGAGACTGGTTTACAGAAGTTGATGTTTCAAAGTATATCGCATACTTTATCGCCGCTATCAACCATGACGTTTCAATCAGCACAATCATTGATCCCCACGAAAAAATCAAGTTCCTTCTTGAAAAACACAAGCAGAACAAAAAGTAAGAATTCCATAAAAAGCAGTACAAATTTCTTGTACTGCTTTTATTTTTGGTGTATAATCAAATCGGGTGATGAAAATGAAAAAGATAATTTCTTTGATGATATGTTTTTTACTGCTTTTGTTTGCGGTGAAACTTGATATAAATGCAGAAGATGAAATCAGCATAATGGTCGGAAACACAGATGTTTTATCGACATCTTTGGAAGGCATAAAATACGAAAACGGAAAACTTTATCTTGATAACTTCATTTCAAGCGAAAGGCTTGTGATAAAGGGAATTGACAGAATAGAAATCGTTGTTAAAGGTGAAAACAGGATTGAAAGCGACAGCAGAGTTCCTTTTTCTTCGATAAATACCTATGTTACTTTTTCGGGAGGCGGAAAACTCGCTATCGTAAACAAAACGCAGAGTGGCGTTCCTGCTTTGTATTATGGTAACGAATCGGGATGTGGTATGTGTGCTATAGGAATGACCGTAACAGATAAAACAGAAGTTTTCGTTGAAACAAATGTTAAGGATGGAACGGCTGTTCTTATAGGATTTAATTCTGACGCTTCGAAAAAAGACAGAGGATTTCTTGTAAAAAACGGCGGAAGGCTTATAGCAAGGGCGAAAGAGGGCATAGCTATAGATGCCGATGATATAACCATAGATGACGGATATGTTTATGCAAAGGCTGATAAATCAGGTCTTTATGGTGGAACGATTATAGTAGAAAATAATGGTGTCGTTGAGTCAGAAGCACGCGATTATGCGATACATTCAGCGAGAATGAGCGTTCTTTCGGGTGCTGAAGTTACTGCGAAAGCGGATTTTTACGGAGCATATATCCATAATGGAGATATTATTGTTTCGGGCGGTAAACTTACGGGTATACTGACAGGTAAATACGAATATGCAAACAGCAGTAACTATACTCTTGCGATATGTTCATTCAATGATATAGATGTCAGCGATGGTGGAACGATCATCGGCAGAAGCGAGAAGAAATATTCCGACTGTGGAATTTATGCGGAAAGATATATAAAACAATCAAGCAGTTCCACTATAATAGCGGGAGAAAACTGCAGAATATCAACTACTCCCTTAGAGATAGATTTTTATGAGGATTTATCATCTGGAGAAAGCATAATGCTGACGGAAATTCTTATTTAAGGAGAATTATATGAACGAAAGACTTCCTTTTTTAAGGGATAAGACAAAGAAACTTACCACATCCCCAGGGGTTTATCTTATGAAAGATAAAACGGGGAAGATAATATATGTCGGAAAAGCGAAAAATCTCAAAAACAGAGTTACAAGTTATTTCAGGGAACATCCCGACCATTTACCGAAAGTTGCTAAAATGGTTTCGAATGTTTTTGACTATGATTTTATCGTTACCGACAGCGAATACGAAGCACTTGTTCTGGAATGTTCTTTGATAAAGCAATACAGTCCGAAATATAACATTCTTTTAAAGGATGACAAGGGGTATTTTTATATAAAAATATCAGCGGAAGAGTATCCGAGGATAACCGCGGTTATGCAGAAAGATGATGAAAAGGCGGAGTATTTAGGACCCTACACAAGCGGGCTTACAACAAAGCAATCCGTTAATGAAGCGAACAGTGTTTTTATGCTTCCTACCTGCACGAGAAAGTTTCCGCAGGAGTTCAGAAAAGGCAGACCTTGTCTTAACTTCCACATAAAAAAATGTATGGGGTTATGTCAGGGAAAAGTTTCTGTTAAAGACTATAAAAAGACAGTTTATGAAGCCGTTGATTATATCAGAAGCGGAAGTGCTTTATCTGTTGAACGTCTTGAAAAAGAAATGAATGAAGCTGCTGAAAATTTTGATTTTGAAAGAGCGGCAGTTCTGCGTGACAGAATTCTTGCAATAAAAAAAGCCGCCGATACACAAAAGATTATTACAGACAGAAAGGACACCGATGTTATAGCTTTTGCCAAAGCATCGGGGACTGTTTCTGCGGCGGTTCTTATCTATCGCGGCGGAAGACTTTATGATAAGCTTAATTTCTTTTTAGGAGAAGATGACGAGGGAGATATCTGTGGCTTTATCGGGCAATTCTATCAGGGAAACAATGATATCCCGAAAGAAATTTTAATCGAAGAAGAATTCCCTGAAAAAGAAATTGTTGAAAGAATGCTCAGAGAAAAATCGGGGCACGCAGTAAATATCGTCACGAGAATAAAGGGCGATGGTGCTAAACTTATCGCTATGGCAAAATCAAATGCGAGTGAATATCTTTCTTTCAAAGCGGGAAGAACAGGAAAGGAAATCGTTGCTTTGGAAGAACTCGGAAAACTTCTCGGAATGGATAAAATTCCTGAATATATCGAATCCTATGATATATCAAATCTTGGATCAACGGGAATGGTTGCGGGTATGGTTGTCTTTAATAACGGAAGACCTTTGAAATCCGCTTACAGAAAGTTTTCGATGAAAGAAAATGTCATTCAGAACGATGTCGGCTGTATGAAAGAAATCGTTAAAAGAAGATTTACTCATTATGTAAACGGTGATGAGGGGTTTGACAGAATGCCCGATCTTATTTTAGTTGACGGAGGAACAAATCAGGTCAACGCTGTTAAAGAGGCGTTATCAGAACTTTCACTTTCGACAAATGTTTTCGGAATGGTAAAGGACAACAAACACAGAACAAGGGCTATTGCTACGAGTGGAGAAGAAATTTCTGTTTCTGATATGAAACCTGCTTTCTTTCTTTTAACGAGAATTCAGGACGAAGTTCACAGGTTTGCTATTACCTATCAGAGAAGCACACGAAAGAAAGGGTTACAGTCTGACCTTTTAAGTGTTAAGGGGATAGGTGAGAAAAAAGCGATGAAACTTATGAAGCATTTTAAGACCATAAAAGCACTCTCATCTGCGTCAACGGAGGAAATTTCAAAGGTTGCGGGAGTATCGGAAGAAATCGCAAAAGAAATCCTCTCTGCTATGGACAAAAGATGATTTTTGTGGTATAATATGAAAGTTGTAGAAATTTAGACGGGAGAGTCTGATATGCGAGTTATTACAGGAACTGCGAGAGGCAGAAAACTCATAACGCTTGAGGGAAACGATGTAAGACCTACTACGGATATGGTCAAAGAGGCGATATTCAGCATAATTCAGTTTGATGTTCCGGGGAGTGTTTTTTTAGACCTTTTCTCAGGAAGTGGACAGATGGGCATTGAGGCTTTAAGCCGTGGTGCTAAATTCGGATATTTTGTTGACAACTCGAAAAAATCCGTTGATGTTACTTCTGAAAATCTTAAGAATGTCGGGTTTGACAGTGTTTCAAAATGCTATCTTATGGACGCCAAATCGTTTTTATCAGCGACAAACAATACATTCGACATAGCACTTTTAGACCCACCTTACAGCAAGGGCATTTTACAGGAAGTTTTACCTCTTCTCACGAAGAAAATGTCTGACAGAGGGATTATTCTTTGCGAACATCCTGCTAAGGAAGAAATGCCCGAAGAAGTTGAAAATTTCTATGCCAAAAAAACATACCGCTATGGAAAGATAGAAGTTACACTCTATAAAGTAAAGGAAGATTGAGATTATGCGTATTGCAGTCTGCCCCGGAAGTTTTGACCCCGTAACATACGGACACAGAGATATTATAAAACGTGCCGCAAAGATGTTTGACAAGGTTATCGTTCTTGTTGCAGTAAATTCTGCTAAAACGCCCTGCTTTACAGCCGAGGAAAGAGTTGAACTCATCAAGGTTGTTACAGAGGGAATGGATAATGTTGAGATAGACACATTCGACGGTCTTCTCGTTGACTATGTAAAAGAAAAAGGCGCTGTTGCTATCGTTAAAGGTCTTCGCGCGGTCACAGACTTTGAAAACGAATTCCAGCAGGCACTTGCAAATAAAATTCTTTACGACGGTGCTGAAACTGTCTTTTTAACAACAAGTGCTGAAAATATGTATTGCAGTTCAAGCATTGTAAAAGAAATTGCAAAATACGGAAGAAACATAGATTCTTTTGTTCCCAGCAAAGTGCGTGATGTTGTTATAGAAAGACTTTGCAAGACAAACAAAAAGGAGGAAGAAAAATGAACATAGATGAAATTCTCGAAATGATTGATGATACTCTCGATAAGGGTGCGACGGTTCCTTTTTCAGGCAAAAAAGTTATGGTTGATGCCGACAAGATAAGAGATCTTCTCAATGAAATCAGACTTAATCTTCCTCAGGAAATCAAACAGGCTAAACTTATTGTTATGGACAGAAAAACAATTATTTCTGACGCTAACGACGAAGCAGAAGCTATTGTAAGAAAAGCAGAGGAAAGAGCAAAGACCATTATATCAAACGAAGAAATCGTTAAGGAAGCAAGAACAAAGGCTACTGAGATACTCAGTCAGACACAGGATAAATGCAAGCAGATGAAGATTGAAGCAAGAGAATATGTTGAGAAAATTCTCGATCAGACAGAAACTCTTCTCAGCACAAGCATTGTTTCTGTTAAAAAGACAAAGCAGGCTGTAAGAACAGCAGGCAAATCGACAAGCGAAAATCAGCAGTAAAAAATAAAAGCAGTATCACAAATCGTGATACTGCTTATTTTTTATTCTTATGTATTGTCTTCGATGTAACTTACGATATCGCCGACTGTTCTTATGTTTTCAACAGCTTCATCGGGGATTTCCATTTCGAATTCATCTTCGAGTGACATTATAAGGTCAACGACATCGAGAGAGTCGGCGCCGAGATCACTTTGAATATCCGCTGATAAAGTTACTTCACTTTCGTCAACATCAAGCTGGTCGATGATAATTTCTTTGAGTTTTTCAAAAATCATAATAATACCTCCGGGGAATGTGTTACATACAAGTATATACTACTAAGACATAAAGGTCAATAGTGAATTTTGTTATGCGGTCATAAATGAGAGAAGAATACTTCCTACATAGAAAATTACAGTGATTACTATCATAACAACAAATACTGTTGTGAGCTTTTTCTTGTATTTAGGGTTCGCTTTTACAGAAGCAAGAAGAATGTGAGAAATGAGATATCCCCATAATCCGAGTGTGACGGTAAGAATAACGCTTAAAATGAAATAATCGCGTTCTTTCTTTAACTGCTGGTCGGATTTTGACATATCGTTGATATCTCTTTCTTTTGCAGAAAAGACTTTTACAGAAGGTTCTCCGTTGTGAGATTCACAAAGATGACCTGCATCTGCTTCATATGTATTGTAGTTGCTTCCACCGTTATGAGATTCGCAGAGGTGACCCGCGTTTACATCAAGGTCGTTTATATCTGAAGCTAATTGGTGTGTGTCAACATAATATCCGCAATCGGGACACTGACCGCCTATAAGCAGTTTCTGACAGATAGGACAATTTGTTTCTCTTGCCATTTTGAAGCCCTCCTTTTCGGCTATTTGCATAATTGTAATTTGATTTTATATGTGTTATAATATACTTGGTATAGTTTTTTGTTTTACCGATGTAAAGCGATAATACAAAATCATTTCAACCGATTGAGAGAATTATAAATCTTTTGTCGGATAAAGTCAAGTTGATAATTGTAAATAAACATAGAGGGTGAATGTTATGAAGACAGCATTTTTATTTCCCGGCGAAAATTCACAGTATATCGGAATGGCGAGAAGTCTTACCGAAACATATCCTAAATTCTTAAGCTATTTCTATGATATGAGTCAGATTTTAGGTTATGATTTAAGACTTGCCTGCTATTGTGGTGACGAAACATATCTTCAGAGAGCGTCTGTTATGATGCCCGCTATTCTCATAACCGATGTTATTGCCTATGAAGTTGCTAAATCAAAGGGTATGGCATTTACAGCCGTTGCGGGATATGGCGTAGGAGAATATGCGGCTATGGTTGCGGCAGGAATGATAAACCTCGAAACTGCTATGAAACTTGTTATAGAAAGAGCCAAGGCACTTGAATACTGCGAAAAGATGAAGCCCGGTTCTATGGCTGTTATAAACGGAAGAACTGCTGAAGAAGTAGAAAAAGCCTGCGAAGAGATAGACGAATTTGTGATCCCTGCGATATATAATTCTCCCGATAACATTGTTGTTTCGGGAACAGACAGTGCGGTTGACAAGATAGTTCATAAATTCAATTCAGAGGGTGCGCACTGCACAAGAACAAGTCTTTCCTGCGGTTATCACACAAAACTTATGCAGGTAGCTTCTGAAAGATTCCTTGAACAGATAAGATTCTTTAAATTCAATCCTCCCAACTGCAGATATTTTGCAGGCGATACAGGTGATGAACTTAAAGAGTTTGATAATATGCCCGAATATCTTGCAAAGCAGCTTACATCTCAGGTTAATTTTGTAAGAGAACTTGAAATTATGGCTGAACAGGGTTATGACACATTCATCGAATGTGGCCCTATGGATATTCTTTCAAAATTCACACAGAAAACTTTACCCGAGGCACTTGTTCTTAATGTAGAGGATATGGAATCTTTGAAGAAATCTATGGCAGCACTCGGAATCCCCGATTAAAAGGTTGATGATTTAAAATGAAATGTACACTTATAGGCCATCCTTTAGGACACTCGCTTTCTCCCGATATTCATACAAGACTTTTTGCCCTTTCGGGAACTACGGGTGAATACGACCTTACAGATATTCCTAAAGAACTTCTCGCAGAAAAAGTTGAATATCTTAAAACACTCGATGGTTTTAATATAACTATTCCTTACAAGACAGACATTATCCCTTATCTTTCATCGCTTGATGAAACGGCAGAACGTTATGGTGCGGTAAACTGCGTTTCTGTTAAAGACGGAAAGATAACAGGCTATAACACAGACTGTATAGGTTTTATCCGTTCACTCGAAAAGGGCGGACTTTCTCTTTCGGGAAAAGTTCTTCTTTTGGGTTGCGGCGGTGTCGGAAGAATGATGGCTTGTGAGTTTCTTCTTCACGGTGCTGACCTTACTGTTGCGGTTTTACCCGAAGAAATTCCTGCTGCTGAAAAGGTTATTTCTTCTATGAAAAACTCTGAAAATGCAAAGGTCATTTCTCTTTCTGATATTTCGGGCGAGTTTGATTTATGCGCTAACGCAACACCTGTCGGAATGTTCCCGAAGGTTGACGCTTCACCCGTTTCGGAAGAGATAGTTTCTTCCTGCAAGGCGGCTTTTGATGTTATCTATAACCCTGTTGAAACAAGGCTTATGAAGATGTTTGAAACTGAGGGCAAAAAGGCTGTCGGCGGAATGGCTATGCTTGTTTATCAGGCTGTTGCGGCACACGAAATATGGTATGGCGCGAAGTTTGATGAAAATGATATAAACTCGATCATTTCTCAGATGAACGAAAAAATAAAGAACAACTGAAGTTGAAAGAAGGCGTTTTTATGCTTACAATCTACCTCTGCGGATTTATGGGCTGCGGAAAGACAACTGTCGGAAAGGCTCTTGCCGAAAGACTTGGTCACAACAATCATTCCGCTTTTCCTTTTATAGACCTTGACGAATACATAGTAAAGCGTGAGGGAAGGTCGATAAAGAATATCTTTGATATCGACGGAGAGGAATATTTCCGTAAACTCGAAATAAAATGTATGCTTGAACTTTCAAACAACGGCGGAGTAATAGCTCTTGGCGGAGGAACAATCCTTTCGGAAGAAGCTTCAAGAGCGGCAAATGCCAGCGGAGAAGTTGTTTTTATAAACACACCGTTTGAAGTTTGTTATGAAAGAATTATGAAAGAAGATTTAGGCAGAGGCAGACCTCTCGTTATGACAAAATCAAGGATAGAACTTGAAAATTTATATGCAGAACGTGCGTCGGTTTATGTTTCACATTCATCGCTCTCAGTTGACGGCGACGCAGAAGTTCAGCTTGTTGTTCAGAGAATAATAGATTCTCTCAGCAATCCCAGTGTTTAAAAGGAGTGAATTCCGATGCCACGTGGCAGAAAACCAAACGCGGTAAAAGCCGCTGAAAATAAAAAATACACACCCACAGGTGAAGTATATTTTTCTCTTGATATAGGAACAAGAACTGTTGTCGGAATTGTCGGTGAAAAGCGCGAAGATGATTTCCACGTTATCGACTGCGTTTCTATTCCCCACAACAAAAGAGCGATGACAGACGGTCAGATCGAAGATATAGAAGAAGTTTCAAAGGTTGCTTCAAGGGTTATTGCCGAACTTGAAAAAAATCTCGGTATAAAGCTTCAGAATGTTGCTATCGCTGCAGCGGGAAGAGCGCTCAGAACAAAGCACGTTAAGGTTGACATTGATATAGAAGGCAGAG
>JAGAJQ010000214.1 GCA_017828955.1 Oscillospiraceae bacterium | reverse complement strand
TTTTCTACATTGTAGAGATGTGCGGCAAGATATTCTTTGTAGGAGACTACATTGATGACGAAGAAGAGCTCAAGGAGTTCTATCAGGAACTTGTTGATACAGGCGAAATCGATGAAGAAGATGAAATTGAAGCCGATGTTACATTTTATCAGATAGGTAATGGCGATTTTGACAGCACTTACGCTGATGAAGAACAGCTTCAGTTAATTCAGGAAAATTGGGATATTGCGGAAGAATATACAACCGTACTTTCCTCGGGAAGAATAACTTTTGAAGGGACGTTTTACGATGGATAAAATCACGACCGTACATTTTTACGGAGTAATAAAGCAGGAAAACGAGGAAAATGCGAAATTTGAGCATAATATTCTTTCTTGTACTATATCTGAACGTCAGGTAAAACTGATTCCTGACGGAGAGAGAGTATTTTTTCCATATATGGACAGAAATACTATCCGAAAAGATCTTTTTAATATGATACATCCTCTCGTAAGTTTATTTAGTATATCTGGAGTTAAAGGATACTATATTCTTACTGAAAATCCTGATGAAAACGAAGTTAAACAGCAAATGTTTCAAAAAATTAAAAACGACAAAGAAAATCTGGTAAAAAAGTATACTGAGAGCATACATTTGTATGATGATTTTCTTTCAAAAATCTAAAATTTAAAAACAAAAGGAGAAAAAGATTATGTCTAACTATGTAAAGAATGAACTTAAAATCCATAATAAGAATATGACTGAAATTAAAGAGCTTTTTTGCTCTACAGATGATAACGGAGAATTGTTTTTCGATTTTGAAAAAATTATTCCTCTACCGGAATCTCTGAATGTTATTTTAGATGTTATTTCAGGATATCTCGAAACGCCGGCAAGAGAACTTTTTAATAAGTTTGCTAAAGATAAGTTTCTCGCTATGAATGAGCTGGAAGCAAATGCGTTTATGAAAACGCATCAGAAATGCACCATTTCTAAGTTTGAATTTACCAAAGGTTTTCTTTCGGTTTTGTTGTTTCCTGATTATTTACAGGAAGAGATTACAAAAGAACTTAATTCAGAGGACGAAACGTTTTCTGCACGACTTCAGCTTTTAATTGTCTGGTATATGGGCGAAATTTATGAAGACAATATTCAGAAATACGGCTGCACAACTTGGTATGATTGGTGTGTAAAGAACTGGGGAGCCAAGCGGAACACTTGCAACACATATATTAACGAATGTGAAGATTGCATTGAATTCGAAACTGCTTGGTCAGCACCAATTCCGATTTATCAGAAAATGGCAGAAATGTACCCAGACCTTGATTTTTCAGTACGCTGGGCTGAGGAAGATATCGGTACAAAAGCAGGTTTTGTCGAATATACAGGCGAAACAGACGGAGATTTTCAGTATTCTTACTATGATTTTCAGAGTAAAGATGCTTACGAAACTGCATTTGAACTTTGGGGTATCGACCCTGAAGAGGAAGGTTATGTATTTGACAAAGAAAATAATACATATGTGTATTGCGACCCTTATGAAGAAGAAACAGATGAACTTCCTGATATTTCAGAAGTAAACGGGCTTATCATACAGCCTGTTGAATAAAAGAAAACCGCTCCGAAGGGGGCGGTTATTTTTTTGTATAATAAAACCCCACGTTCGACGTGGGGTTCAGTATAGCTTTAGCGAAGAGTCTTTAACAAAATACCTCCAAGTGATATAATAAAACTACGGTCTGGCCAACTGTAGAAAAATATCAATGGAGGTAATCACAATGAGTAATTATGAAAAACAAAGTGACATACATAGTTTATCACATTCAAAATGGAATTGCAAGTATCATATAGTATTTGCACCAAAGTATAGAAGGAAAGTGTTTTACGAAGAAAAGAGATTAGAAGTAGGGGCAATATTACGAGAATTATGTAATTGGAAGGGAGTACATATAATAGCAGCAGAAGTATGTCCTGACCATATACATATGTTTTTAGAAATACCACCGAAAATGAGCGTGTCAAGTTTTATGGGATTTCTAAAAGGAAAAAGCAGTATGATGATATACGAAAGATGGGGAAATCTGAAACTGAAATATCGGAACCGACAATTCTGGTGCAGAGGATATTATGTAGATACAGTAGGAAAGAATGCAAAAGCAATAGAAGAGTACATAGCACATCAGTTGGAAGAAGATAGATTAAGTGACCAAATGTCATTTGGAGATTTTGACCCGTTAACGGGTAGCAAGTAACAGTTCTTTGCGTGGGCCAGATCGTACCAACGTCTTCAGACGTGGCCAGTATCCTGAGGGCTATGCCCGTTAGAGAAAAACCCCCGGCTACGCCGGGGGATACTTTTAAAATATAATTTCACTAAACAAAAATTTTGTGCAATTGTATATCATATTTTTGTTTTTTTGAAAAATACTATTATAATTTAAGATACACCTTTTGGTGTAGACAATAAAAACCCATCCGGGCTAAGAAAGGATTTGATTACAATGAAGAATGATAATATCCCTTCTTTACTGGCAGCAGTAACTATAGGGGCGGTATTTTCATTAACGTCTGTTTCTGCGACAAATACTATGGAAAGTATATCTTTGAAAAAAAGCAGTGCAAACAATACAGCAACTTATAATTTAGTAACGTCACGAGAGTATACAAATGCTCATAACGGAACGCTGAATACACTTGTTGTAAATGATGCCGTAAATTTTGATACGTGAGATAAAAAAGCTGTTGTATATACAACAGCTTCTATCTTTTTATATAATCATAAGCACATTTTTTATTTTTTGAAAAATAAAAACAATTTTCACACGCGATTCCCTTTACTTCACAAGGTTTTTCGGGATTTTTATTGTATTCGTCACCATATTGGTCGAGGCAATCGAAGCAAACATTATATCTGACATCGCCATCATCGGCATAATTATTGCAAAATTTACAGAAATAATACATTTTGACTCCTAAATGATATTTTTAAAAAGCATATATGCTGCAAAAATCGTGAAAATTGTTGGTATTACAATACTTATTATGAAAAGCATAAAATCATCTCCTCAAAAGTATTATAACTTTTTTAAAATTTTAAAAATCACCAACGGATTCGTGCTTCCAGACCGACAATTGACTGATTAGGATAACCTACAAGATACCATTCGCCATTATCTGTCTCAAAACGTGTAGAAACCCATTTTTTATTTTCAAAAAAATCGTCTGTAATCAACACTTCTACAGAATCTCCGCAATGAAATTCTATATCCTCAAGGCAATATCGGTCTTTAGAGGAGTCATATTGGAGGTATCCTGCTTTTGTAACAGATGTTTTAAGGTATCTTTCGTAAATAAATACAGCTTTTTCGAGATTTTT
>JAGAJQ010000213.1 GCA_017828955.1 Oscillospiraceae bacterium | reverse complement strand
GTCGGCAGGTTTTTATGTTGTTGCAGTAAATGAAAAAACTGCTTTTGATGATATCGATGAGATAAAGAAAAACTGCGATATGTTTATCGAAGATTATACTTGTCTTATCGATGAATGAGGTGATATTTTGGCTAAAGTACTTGTAGGAATGAGCGGAGGCGTTGACAGCAGTGTCTGCGCCCTTCTTTTGAAAGAAAAAGGATATGATGTGACAGGAGTTACATTACTTCTCAGAAATAAACTTAATACAGATTCAAATACTTCCTGCGGTTCACAATCCGATGTTGAGGATGCAAAAGTGATTTGTGATAAACTTGGTATCGGGCATATTACAATGGATATGAGCGAACTTTTCAACGAAAAGGTCGTTGACGATTTTGTAAATACCTATATTTCGGGTAAAACACCCAATCCTTGTATCGAATGCAATAGACACATAAAATTTGATAAAATGCTTGAAAAGGCGACGGAGCTTGGGTTTGATTACATTGCAACGGGGCATTATGCAACTATCATAAAACTACCTAATGGTAGATATACAATAAAGAAACCCGTTGATGTTTCGAAAGATCAGACCTATGTTCTTTACAGACTCACTCAGGAGCAACTAAGTCATACTCTTTTTCCACTTTCTGAATATACAAAACCCGAAATCAGAGAAATGGCAGAAAAAGCAGAGCTTATCAATTCGAGAAAACCCGATAGTCAGGATATATGCTTTGTCCCTGATGGTGATTATGCAAACTTCATCGAAGAATATTCGGGATATAAATCGGTAGAGGGAGATTATATTGATATCAATGGGAATATTATAGGAAAGCATAGTGGTATGATTCATTATACAGTAGGTCAGAGAAAGGGACTCGGAGTAACTTTTGGAAAACCTATGTTTGTAAAGTCGATAAACGCCGAAAATAATACGGTTACACTTTGTGAAGATAAAGACCTTTACACGTCTGAGCTCTTTGCAAATGAACTGAATTTTATGTCTGTTGATGAGATTTGTGGCAAAATGAAAATTATGGCTAAGACAAGATATTCCCAAAAGGAACAACCTGCAACTCTTGAAGTTTCAGAAGGGGTGGCTAAGGTAGTATTTGATAATCCACAAAGAGCATTTACAAAAGGACAATCCGTTGTTTTCTATGATGGTGATATGGTTATAGGTGGCGGAAAAATTATTTGACAGGGGATTTTTATTATGGCTTTTGATTTCAAAAAAGAATATAAAGAATTCTATATGCCTAAAAATAAGCCTCAGATTGTAGATGTTCCCAAAGCGAATTATATCGCTGTAAGAGGAACAGGAGATCCTAACGAAGAGGGTGGAGCGTATCAACAGGCGATAAGCGTTTTATATGCTGTTGCATATACTCTTAAAATGAGTTATAAAACAGATTACAGAATAGAAGGTTTTTTTGAATATGTAGTTCCACCGCTTGAGGGTTTTTGGTGGCAGGATGGCATTGATGGTGTTGATTATACTGATAAATCAACTTTTAACTGGATTTCTGTTATAAGATTACCTGATTTTGTATCAGAGAATGATTTTAAATGGGCGGTTGAAACAGCGACTAAAAAGAAAAAACTTGATTGTTCATTAGCTGAATTTTTAACCATAGATGAAGGACTCTGCGTTCAGATTATGCATATAGGTCCTTTTGATAACGAACCCGAAACTGTTGATATAATGGATGGATTTCTCGAAGAAAATGGATATGTAAATGATTTTTCAAAGTCCCGTCTGCATCACGAAATATATCTTTCTGATGCAAGAAAGGTAGATCCTGAAAAATGGAAAACAGTAATAAGACATCCTATAAGAAAGGTTTAGGGAGAACTTTATGGAAATAAGAAAAATGCAGATTTCTGATTATAAAGCAGTTTATGACCTCTGGCTTTCTTGCAAAGGTATGGGCCTTAACGATGTAGATGATTCTGAAAAAGGAATAAGTCGATTTCTCGAAAGAAATCCCGAAACCTGTTTTGTTGCCATAGATAACAATGAGATAATGGGTGTTATTTTGTGTGGAAACGACGGTAGACGCGGATATATCTATCATACCGCAGTAAAATCGTCTGAAAGGAATAATGGAATAGGAACAAAACTTGTCGACAGAGCTATGAAAGCTTTTGAAGATATAGGAATAACTAAGGTTGCACTTGTTGTTTTTGAACAAAATGAAACAGGAAATATATTCTGGGAAAAGAAAGGGTTTACATCAAGAGAAGACCTTGTTTATCGTAATAAACAGATAACCGAAATGATAAGAATTGATACATAATTATTGACTTTGTGACTTTTATATGGTAAAATTATTGAAGTCAATTATTTTAGGAGGGATTTCATTTGAAATACTATATCGGAATAGACCTTGGCGGAACAAATATCAAAGCAGGGGTTGTTAACGAAAATTTTGAAATCGTTGCAAAGACAAGCGTAAAGACAAATTGTCCCAGACCTTCTGCGGAAATTATGGATGATATGGCGAAAGTATCGCTTATGGCTGTTGAACAGGCAGGTCTCACAATGAATGATATTGAATGGGTTGGCGTAGGTACACCCGGTATTGCAAATAGTTCAACAGGTATTGTTGAATATTCTTGCAATCTTGATTTCCACGATGTTCCTATGGCAGATTATCTCTCTGAAAAACTCGGTAAGCCTGTTTTTGTTGATAACGATGCTAACGCTGCTGCTTATGGTGAATTTGTAGCAGGTGCTGCAAAGGGTGCTAATAATGCTGTTGCAGTTACACTCGGAACAGGCGTAGGCGGAGGAATTATCATTGACGGAAAGATCTATTCGGGTTCTAATTTCGCAGGTGCAGAACTCGGACACGAAGTTATCGTTGTCGATGGTGCACAGTGCTCTTGTGGAAGAAAAGGTTGCTTTGAAGCTTATTCATCAGCGTCAGGTCTTATCCGTATGACAAAAGAAGCAATGGAAGAAGATAAGGATTCAATTATGTGGCCTATGTCAGAAGAAGACGGACACGTTTCAGGAAGACTTGCTTTCAATGCTATGCGTAAGGGCGACGCTTCTGCAAAGAAGGTTGTTGATAAATACATAAAACATCTCGCTGCAGGTGTTACAAACATTATAAATACTTTCCAGCCTGACATTCTTTGTCTCGGCGGAGGAGTTTGTAACGAAGGCGATCCTCTTATAGTTCCTCTTAAAGAACTTGTAAAGCAGGAAGTATATTCGAAGAATTCCAAGAAGAATACTGAAATCGTTATTGCAAAACTCGGAAATGACGCAGGTCTTATTGGTGCTGCATTTCTTGGAAAAGCAAATGCAAAGTAAGGTAAACTGATATGTCAAAAAAAGACAGAAACGCTACCAAAGCCAAAAGAATGGAAGAAAAAAAGAAGATAAAATCAGAAAAGAAACGTGAAAAACTCAATGTTTTAAAGGTTTTCGGAATATGTCTTTGTTTCTTTGCTATAATTCTTCTTGTAGGAATTCTTTATATAACAGCAGATTACAGAGCGCAGAAATCCGCTGTCGATAAATATTTTTCTGCCGTTCAGAATATGGATTATGATTCACTTTCTGAAGTGGTTTATCCTCATTATATTGAAAAATTTGATGAGTATAAGGACGATGATAGTTTCAAGGATTTTTATATGAATTATCTTTATGGATATCTCGAAAACGATTATGAAGAAGGCTTCAAAATTAAATATAAAGTTAAAACTAGATATGAATATTCTGATATGCTGATGAAGTTTTATAAAATCAGCGCAGAGGGGATTCTTATGGATGTTGACATAACTTTATATGACTCATATAAGTCAGAAAAAAGTCAGACTTCTATATCTCTTGCAAAATACGAAGGCAAATGGTATGTAGTAGCAAGTGATATTGAAGCAACCGATATTTATTACGAAGATATCGCGAATAAATATAAAAACTCGTAAAATAAAATCCCTGCTATAAAGCAGGGAATATTGGGGTATAGCCAAGCGGTAAGGCAGCGGACTTTGACTCCGTCATTCCGGTGGTTCGAATCCACCTATCCCAGCCAGAAAGTTCCGATATAAAGAATATCGGAACTTATTTTTGTTGCAATTATCTGTAAAGTGTGGTATAATATGGGCGGTCGGACAGGGCGATAAATATGAATTTGACAAAGGAGATAACAGACATGAAAAAAAGATTTGAGATTATTGAAAAAGACGGATTGATGGAAGGAACAAGAATTATTGTCGATACGGAAACAGGTGTACAGTATTTAATGGCACATTGGACAAACATCGGAGGAATTACGGTTTTGGTGGATAAAGACGG
>JAGAJQ010000212.1 GCA_017828955.1 Oscillospiraceae bacterium | reverse complement strand
ATCAGTAACAGAAGAAGCTCCTGTTATTGAAGAAACTCCCGCAGCAGAAGAACCTACTATTGTGGAAGAACCGGTAACAGAAGTTCCTGTTACAGAAACAGTAACTCCCGAAGTTGTATACGCTGCAACTCCTGAAGTTGCAGAAACACCCAAGAAGAAAAACCTTGTTCCTCTTTTCGTAGGACTCGGTATTGCGGTTCTTGTAATTGTTGCAGCCGTTGTTATTGCAGTAAACAGAAACTACCTTTATGCTAAAATAGCTCCTGAGGCATATTCGATAAATGCTGCCGAAAAAACTCTCTCTACTTTTAAAGACAGACTCGACAAAACACCTTTCGGAGTTGTATCAGATTTGAGCGACGCACTCATAAACGGTTCTGTTGGTGTAGGTGCTGAATTATCAACAGACGTTGACGGTGTAGAAGAAACTATCGATGTAGATTTTGAAGTAGCAAGAAATATTGACTCTAATGAAAACAAAATTTATCTTTCACTTGATTATATGGGTATTTCTGCTGATGTAACTGCTTTTGCAAATGACAGCAGACTTATATTCTTCTCATCACTTTTCGATGACGAATATGGTATGAACTATGATAATCTTGCATCAAGATTAAACGATAAGTTCGATTTAGGTATGTCTGATGAAGAAATTCAGATTTATCAGAATGAACTTGATGCCGCAAAAACACAGACAGACTTTAACATTATGGATTATGAAAAGAGTTTCCTTTCACTCCGTGATAAATTCCTTGAAACAATGAAACCCGAAGTTATGTATGAAAAGACAAATCTTCAGGGTGAAGAAGTAAAATGCATTGCTGTTAAATATACCGTTGAAAAGGAAGACGCTGTAGGACTTCTTAATGAATATCTCGAAATCATCAAGAACGATGAAGAAATCAAGGAAGCAATCAACCTTTATCCCAATGAATTTGGTTATTCTTCTTACGATGAAGAAGAATATGACAGTGCTTATGAAGGCTATCTCGCTGAACTCGAAAATATGGTTGATAAATTCGAAAAAGAATACAACGGAACTGTTCACATCGACCTTTATTCAAATACAAGTGGTAGTCTTGTAAAAGTTCTCGTTTACGGTGATGTTTCTATTTACGATGAATACTATGAAGAAACTGAAACTGGATATTATCATACTGTTCTCGACCTCGGCAAAAAGCCTGAAAAGTCAAATCGTGCAACATTTGTTGTACACGCAAACGAAACAGGTGCACCCGAAAACGAACCTGCTGTATTCACATTAGGCTACATCGAAAACGAAAATTCAGATGCAAAATATTCATCTGAAATTTCAATGTCTGTTCTTGAAGAATCGTATTACGATGAAGAAGAATCATATTTTGAAACAATTGGTCTTATCACAAATTACGATAAATCAACTGAAGAAATAACTTTCAAAGCATCATACGAGTCTGAACTTGATGAAGAATATGGTTATGAACCTGAAGATCTTTCTTTCAAAGGCAAGCTTAACAGAAATGCTGATGGTGCAAAACTCGAATTCAACGATATTCTTGTTGATGAATACAGTGATGTAAGACTTGACCTTGATATCAACATTTCAAAGAAAGCCGATGTTGTTGCTCCTGAAGATTATAAGGAACTTGACGATTGGACAGAAGAAGACATCGAAAATATGACTGCAGGGCTTGAAAACTTTATTATGAAACTCGTTTACGGAAATCAGGATTTTTAATTAATAAGGAGCGTTTAAATTGAAGATAATTGCTTTGCTCAGAAAAAACGGATTGTTGTTTTTGAAAAGCTCAGTAATTTCTGTTATCGTTTCTATCGTATTTGCGGCAGGCTGTTTGCTTGCCGCAAATACTTTATCGGACAGAAATGCAAGAGAATATACAAAGCTAAAAATCGCTGTTGTCAATAATGACACAAGCGATAGTTCAGCGTTAGCTGTAAAACTTCTTACAAATTCTGTAAAATCTCTGAATGCAGTTCTTTCTATGTCTGTTATGGAGGAAGATATTGCTTTTGATGAAATTAAACACGGAAATCTTAACGGAATTCTCATAATTCCTGATGGTGCAATCGAAGGCTATCTTTATGGAAATGATATTCCGATGACACTATACATATCAGACACATCGCCTTATGAACACATTATACTTAAACAAATTGGTGAAACAGGGAGAAGAATGCTTTCTTCCGGCCGTTCAGGAACATATACCGTTCAAAGAATAATGTACGAAAAAGGAAACAAAGATAAATACGACGAAATTTCAGACAGAATAAACACGATACTTCTTTCGAAAACGCTTGGTGCTTATAGCGATATGACGATATGGAAAAACGTCAATTTAAGCGGTGCTATTGTTCCGCTTATCCCGCATCATATTCTCTGCTTTTTTGCATTCTTTATGCTATGTTCGGTTTCTTTATGGAGTAAATTTATTATCAACGACATCTCTCCTTCCGTTCTTCAAAGAATGTTCTGTTCAAAAATAAATCCATTTGAAGTTATTATATCAAAAGTAATATACATTTTTTTATTCAACATTATCGTTACTATTCTATTCTTTTTATCAAGCAAATTTTTCTCAGATTATGATATACACATAAATTTGCTTTGTGTTACAGTTACATCTTTATTTTTAAGCACGCTTTCAGTATTTATGTTTATTGTTATAGGTAAAAATTCTTCGTTTATAATATCTTCTGTTTCAATGATCGGAATTATATTAAGCGGAGGAATTATCCCAGTTTCACTAATCCCGTCAACGCTTGCAAATATCGGTGTATTTTTCCCAAACAGACTTATTTATATAGTTTTATCAACTATTTATACAAACGAAAACAATATTTCTCACATTATAATTATGGCAAGTTTTTCTATTCTTTTTGTAATTATATCTGCATTTTATCTCAAAAGAAAATCACTTTTTAAGGAGGAAGAGATATGACAACATTTTTTCTTTCCTTAAAAAGACTTGTATTTTCGAAAGGTTTTATATTATCACTTTTTATTCTCCCTATAATTCTGATAATTACCGCCATAGGATTTAAAAATTCAGAAAATAAAACTGTCGCAAAGGCAGGTATATTCTTTGAAACTCCAAAGGATACAGTATATTTCGAGAAACTTCTTGAAAAAGATAATTTTGTTTTGATAAATTCATATGAAGAACTTGAAACTTCTGTCGCGGACGGCAAACTTGATTGTGGGTTCAGAATAAGCGAAGATTTCGGAAAATTACTTAAAGAAGTAAATCTTGATGAATCAATCGAAGTAATAACAACCGAAAGAAGTGAAATGGCACCATTTTTTGCCCAGGAAATAACAGCCTATGCAGCAGATATTTCCGTTCCTTATATAAGTGCTAAAATGCTCGACACAAGCGGAGAAACAAATCTTTCTTATAACGAGATTTTAGAGGAAATTAAAGAAAAATACGAAATTTCCCTTATGGAAGAAAGCGTCATATTCGAATTTAAAGAAATTTCGGGAAAATCAGCAGAAAATGCAGGTTCTTTATATACTCCGGTCATCAAAGGACTTATTGCCGTAATTTTATTTATCTTCTCCCTTGTATCAATCGAACGCATTTCGGATAAAACTGTGAAATCAGTTTCAGAAAGAATAAATAATAAAAATTCTGCATTACACATATATATTACGTTTGGAATATCATTTACATTATGCATTATGATTTCAGCCGGATTGGGAATTTTTGTTTCTGATCTGATAATGCCTATTGATATGAACATTTTAGAATTTATGTTTCATATATTTATATATTCGCTTTTACTTTTAGGGATATCTTTTGTAATTTCTGCATTTGTTCCTGACACTTCTGTAATAAATATGTTTATAGCACCTATCGCTACCATTTCGGCAATAATATGCCCAATTTTTACAGATATCAGAAATGTCAATATTTTCTTTAAAGGAATTTCTTTTATATGTCCCCCCTGCTACCTATTTGGATATGAAGAAAACATCCTTACCTTTTCAATAATTTCCATATTTGTCTTTGCTATAGGTTGTTCCGCTTTATTTATAAGTAAAAAGAAATTACGATAAAGATTACATATTTTGTCTATAATTCCCCTTGGTTTTACATTTTTTAACATTGACATTTATTTATCAGTATGTTATACTTTAACAAGTTAAAGTTTGATATTCAAAAAACTTTAAAGTATTAAAGTGCAAAGGGGAAAACAATTATGGTACTATGGGTAATTCTTATTTGTTACATACTTGTAATGATAGGAATAGGTATTTATTGTGCAAAAAAATCAAATAATGTAAAAGATTTCGTTCTTGGCGGACGTTCAGTAGGTGCTTGGTTTACCGCATTCGCTTTCGGAACTTCTTATTTCTCAGCAGTAATCTTTATCGGATATGCAGGTCAGTTCGGTTGGAAATATGGCGTTGCGTCAACCTGGATAGGAATTGGCAACGCGGTTATAGGTAGTCTTATCGCTTGGCTTCTACTCGGAAGAAGAACAAGAATAATGACAAAGAAACTTGATTGTTCAACTATGCCTGAGTTCTTTGAAAAAAGATACAATTCAAAATCTCTCAAGATAGTTTCAGCTGCGATAGTGTTTATATTCCTTATTCCTTATACAGCATCTGTTTAT
>JAGAJQ010000211.1 GCA_017828955.1 Oscillospiraceae bacterium | reverse complement strand
TTCTTCGATTTTATGCCTGCGGATGACATCTTTATCTCTTTTCTGTTCTTTTCCGCCTGTTTTTATTTAAGCATAACTGCAATATTGTCGGGCGACAAGCGCTCGGGAATTTCTGCTTCTTCTATAAGCATTCTTACCTCTTTGTCAAAGCCCATAGTCTCTACCTCCCTTCCTGTTCAGCAATCAGTAGGTCACGAAGTTTAAGCTTCGCTCTCGAAAGTTGTGAGCGTATCGTTGCGGGTTTTCCGCCAAGCATTTTTGCTATTTCGTCGCTCTTGTAACCCCCTACTATACTGAGAGATAATACAAGTCTTTCGTTTTCATCAAGTTCGCTTATGGCTTCCAGGATTTCAACACCGTCAAAGTTGCTCTCCCTTACCTCCGGTTCTACTTCGGAGATATCCTGCGTGTCGTCATCTCTGTAATATTCCTTTTGCTTTTTCTTTATCTTCGCCATAAGGATCCTGACTATCCACGCTTTAAATGCATTTTCATCTTTGAGTTTTTTGATGGAAGCGAATGCGTCAAGAACAGTATCGCTGACCGCGTCTGCCGCGTCATCACTGTTTCTCAGGTTGCAGAGAGCCAAGCGGTATAAATCTTTATATACTGAGGAATACAGTTCTGCGAAAGCGTCTGCGTCACCGTTCCTCGCCCTTTTCACCAACTGGGAAAAGCTATCTTTCATTTTATCACCTCTAATGCTTTACGGATTTTTCCGTTTTACATCACTAAGTGATATTATACCACATTTTTCTCTGACATAAAAGACCTGTCACTCAATTAGTGATAAAAAAAATTGATTTTGTTGCACAAAAAGTTTTCTTTTGTATAAATTCACAAAAACAACATTATATTTCTTTGTTTATTGTGCAATCCTGCCATCTGATATTCTGATTATCCTTTTTGCACTCTCTGCTATGGCGTTATCGTGGGTTATAATAATAACGGTTTTCCCCTCATCGCTGAGTTCTCTCATAAAATTCATAACCTCTTTCCCCGAATTACTGTCAAGACTACCTGTAGGTTCGTCGGCAAGAATGATCATAGGTTTCATAGCAAGTGCCCTTGCTATCGCGACTCTTTGCTGCTGACCGCCTGATAACTGCGAAGGCTTATGATCCATTCTGTTTCCGAGAAAAACCCTTTTCAGCGCAGTTTCAGCTAAAAATCTTCTTTCGTCTTTGGAAATTTTTCTGTAAATCAAGGGAAGTTCAACATTTTCAATGGCAGAAAGTTCGCCTATAAGATTAAATCCCTGAAATACAAAGCCTATCTTTTCGTTTCTTATATGCGAAAGTTCCTTATCGTTCATCATAGAAACATCTTTGCCGTCGAGAAAATATTCTCCCTCATCGGCTGTATCAAGGCAACCGAGCATATTCATAAGCGTTGATTTTCCCGAGCCCGATGTTCCTGTAACAGATATGAATTCCCCCTCAGAAACTTTAAGCGAAACTCCCGAAAGAGCGTCAACGACACTATCTCCGCAGATATATCTTTTTGTTATTTTGTTCATTTCTATAAGTGCCATAAAATTCCTCTCCTATACTTGAAAAACATCTTTTGTGTGATATAATAGTAATGTGCAGAAATACTATTTATATACTTTTATCTCATAAGGAGGAAAAAATGGTTACTGTTCTTGAAGTTAAGGAACTTTCAAAAAAATATCCTAAAGCAGAAAAATTCGCTGCCGATAAGGTTTCTTTTTCGGTTGACGAAGGTGATATTTTCGCTCTCATAGGCTCTAATGGTGCAGGAAAAACAACAACCATAAGAATGATTGCAACTCTTCTCTCTCCCACATCAGGCGACGCTGTTGTAAGTGGAAACAGCATTTTAACAGAACCCTCAAAGGTAAGAGAATGTATAACATATCTTCCCGATGAGGCAGGCGCTTATAAAACGATGACAGGCTATGGATATCTGAAATTTATGGGCGGTCTTTTCACAGACGATGATGAAACTCTGAAAAAATACATTGAAAAAGCAGAAGCTATATGCGGTCTTGGAGAAAGACTCAACGACAAAATAGGCTCATATTCGAGAGGAATGATAAGAAAACTTCTTCTTGCAAGAGCGGTTATGACCTCTCCCCGTCTTGCGATTTTAGACGAACCTACATCGGGTCTTGATGTTATCAATGCTCTTGAAATAAGAAACATAATAAAAAGTCTTGCTTCTCAGGGAATGTCGTTTCTTATTTCATCACACAATATGCTTGAAATCGAATACATCTCGACAAAAATCGGAATTATCTCAAAAGGAAAGCTCCTTGTTATAGGTTCTGCCAAGGAACTTAAAGAAAGATACAATGCAGAAAACCTCGAAGAAGTCTTTGAAAGGGTGGTGAAAGATAATGAAGTTCTTTAAACTGCTCAAAAAAGAAATATCCGAACTTTTCACAAAAGAAATCATTATCTCGATGATTTTCACAGTCGTTCTTCTTTTCGCAATGGGGCATCTTATGACGGGTGCTATGCAGGATATTATCTTCTCGGATACAGTAAATCTTATCGACTGCGATAATACCGAATTTACCTCAGAAATTAGAAAATTTCTCGAAGAAAACGGATATGAAGTAAACCTTCTCCCTGCTGATAAATACACAGGTAATATCGCAGAAGACATGAAAAACTACGGTGAAGCTGAGGCAATACTCATTCCCGAAGGCTTTACAGAAAAAATTCTCAATGAGAAAAAGCCCTCTGAAATAACTGTTATCTGTTCGATGAAAAGCACAACATCCGTCGCTGCTATGACATCGGGGGCTTCGGTTTATGATGCAGCAGAGGGAATCGAATTTGTTGTTGAAAAAATGCTTTATGAAAAATACGGCATTTCTCCCGATGACAGCAAATTTGCACAGACAGCCGTTGAAGTCGGAAATATTACAATAGCAGGCGAAAAGTTTGCAAATGTAGGCGTTGAGGCGGTAGCTTCTGTAACGATGATGAGAAATATGGTTGTTGTTATGATGATTTTCTTCCTTGTTCTTTTTGCATCACAGATGATCATAACTGCAATTGCAACAGAAAAAATCGACAAAACTCTCGAAACACTTCTCTCTGCTCCTGTTTCAAGAATGACAATAATCCTTTCAAAAATGACAGCCGCTGCGATAGTTTCTATTATAAACGCGGTTGCTTATATGATAGGCTTTGCGGGATATATGTCGGGAATGTCGGCAGGAATGTCGCCCGAAGAACTCGGAAATATGGTTTCATCAGGCGAGGTTGATATAAACTCCGCTGTCGAAACTCTTAATTTCGGTCTTAATATAGGGGATTTATTCCTTATAGGGCTTCAGATGTTTATGACAATACTCATAGCACTTTCAGTTTCTATTATTCTCGGTGCACTCGCAAAGGATGCAAAATCGACACAGACGCTTGTGATGCCCATTATGATCGCAATTATGCTTCCCTTTATGATGACGCTTTTTGGCGGTTCATCAGGCGACTCTTCGATGATAGATGTTGTTATGTCGATAATTCCTTTTACACATACTTTCCGTGCACTCGACAACATCGCATTCGGAAATATGACTGCTTATTGGTTAGGTTTCTTATATCAGGCTATATGCCTTGTTATATGCCTTATTCTCGCTGTAAGAATTTTCACAACCGACAAGATATTTACTGTTTCACTTAATTTCAAAGGCAGAAAGAAAACTAACAACAATGAGGAATAAAACAAAAAACCGTGAAGATAATCTTCACGGTTTTTATTTTTATAGCATATCAATAATCATCTTTATAGCAAATATTATAAGATAATGCAAGGGGTAAAAGATATAGAAAAACCATTTTGCGAAAATCGGGTGTTTGCTTTCCCTTTAAGCAAGTTCACAAAGGCTTTCAAAGACCTTATTCATCATTTCAACACCGGGGAAATGGCCCGTATTCTCTACAATGGTATAACGCAGGTTTTCGTTTTCAGAAGCGTCAACAACGCTTTTTACAACTGCCGTTGAGGCTACTATATCCGTATCCCCCTGAAGAATATGATAAGGAATTTTTACAGAACAGAGTTTTTCTGTAAAATCGGATTTGAGAAGTTCATCCCAGATAGAATTATTGACTTTATATCCGTTGTCGACAACGGCTTTGAAATCCTTGAAAGAATAATCGGGGCTAGTCATAAGTCCCATAATAATAGTTCCCATAGGGGCTTTTTCGCCATTTTTGTTATTGTATGCATCGGTGTATTTTGTAAGACAAGCATTTACTGTTTTAAGTTCGTTGGGTGTTGCGTTTTTCGGATCAGCACCCTTTATTATTTCGAGTTTACGCTTGGGAATATCCGATTTTTCGAGAGTTCCTATAACTTCATCATTGAAAAAGATATCTTTTATTATCTGTCCGCAGACAATAACGCCATCCAACGCATCAGCCTTTAAAGATGCAACCTCTGCGCTTAAAACAGAACCCCACGATGTAGAAAAAATAAGAATTTTATTTTCGGGGAACATCTTTTTCAGGTTGTCAATAAGGTCAGATGTCATTTCTACAAAAGAAGAAATTTTAAAACTGTCGTCTATCTTATAATTGTTTTTACCGCAACCGAGTTGGTCCCAATAAACCATAATGAATTTATCTGTGAACTCAGGAAAAAGTCCTCTGCAACCAACAGAAAACGGAATGGGTGTTCCGGGTCCTCCGTGTAATGTAATCACAACGGGGAGATTTTTACTTTTTCCTTCTATAAGAACTTTCTGTTCATATCCACCCAAACTGAATGTAACAAGTTCTGAAATTTCATTCTGTTCTATTATCGCCTTACGCTTCTTATTCATTTCTCCACCTCATACAACAAAAGCCGTTTCTTTAAAAAACGGCTTTGTTTTTATTTTAACTTAAATTAACCTTCAACCTTAACAATCCATCCCTTTTCGTCAGGAAGTCTGCCGTACTGGATGCCTGTCATTGTGTCATAAAGTTTCTGTGAAACGGGACCAATCTTGTTTCCGTTGATTTCCATAACCATATCGCCCCATTTGAGATGTCCAACAGGAGAGATAACTGCTGCTGTACCTGTTCCGAATGCTTCTTCAAGCTTGCCTGCCTTATAAGCGTCGGCAATTTCCTGGATTGTAATTCTTCTTTCAGAAACCTTCATGCCCCATGACTTACAGAGTTCGATAGTTGACTTTCTTGTAATACCGGGGAGAATTGAACCAACGAGTTCGGGAGTGAGAACTTCGCCGTCGATGATGAAGAACATATTCATAGCGCCTACTTCTTCAACATATTTCTTTTCAACACCGTCAAGCCAGAGAACCTGTGAGTAGTTCTGCTTGTGTGCTTCATCCTGACCGATGAGTGATGCTGCGTAGTTACCGCCTGTCTTAGCGTAACCCATACCGCCCTTTACTGCACGGACATAATTTTCTTCAACATAGATTGAAACAGGGTTAAGACCTGTTGAATAATATGCACCTGAAGGGGAAAGGATGATGATGAACTTGTATTCATCGCCGGGACGAACACCGAGGAAGGGGTCACAAGCGATGATAAAAGGTCTTATGTAGAGTGATGCACCTTCTGAATGAGGAACCCAGTCCTTTTCAATCTTGAGGAGTTCCTTGAGTGCGTGAAGTGCGAACTCTTCGTCAATAGCGGGGATAACAAGTCTTTCATTTGAAAGATTAAGACGCTTGAAGTTTTCTTCCGGTCTGAAAAGCTGGATTTCGCCGTCTGCTGTGCGGTAAGCTTTAAGTCCTTCAAAAACTTCCTGACCATAATGGAGACACATAGCTGCTGGTGAGAATTCAATGTTGCCGTAAGGAACTATTCTCGCATCGTGCCAGCCTTTGCCTGTCTTATAATCCATAATAAACATATGGTCTGTAAAAATTTTACCGAAACCGAGAGCTGATTCGTCTGTGGGCTTCGCTTTGGGTGATTTTGTAAGTTCTATTCTGATGTCCTGCATCGTAATTACTTCCTTTCAGAAAAATCTAATACAATTATTATATCACTATGCTTTCTCTTTTGCAAGGAATTTTTGAAATACAAGCCTCATATATTTTAACAAACTTATTTTAAGAGGGATTTTTCCCACGAAAATTGTCGGAGGCTGTAATGTTAAACAATAAGTATAATTATAAGGATAATATACAAATAGGATTAACAACTGAAGAGGCAAAGGAGCGTATTTCTCGTTTTGGGGAGAATATTTTGTCAGAAAAAAAGAAAAATAAACCTCTTGTAATATTTTTAGGTCAATTCAAAGATATTATGACGGTAATTCTCTTGATTTCAACGGTAATTTCGGTATTTCTTAAAGAGTATACCGACGCTGTAACTATTATAATTATCGTATTAATAAATTCGATTCTGGGATTTATTCAGGAATATCGTGCTGAAAAGACTTTAGAGTCATTAAAAGAACTTACTTCTCCGACGGCAAAATGCTGGCGAGACGCGATTCTACGCGTTATTCCCGCAAGAGAACTTGTACCTGATGACGTCATAGAACTTGAAGCAGGCGACAAAGTTCCTGCTGATGCTGTTATTCTTTCCTGTTCATCTCTCTATGCTGATGAGTCGATTTTGACGGGCGAATCGGTTCCGATGGAAAAATCTGTGTGTAAAGGGAGTATACTTAACAACGATATAGGTCAATCGGGTGTGGTATATTCGGGAACAATCATCACAAGAGGAAATGCCCGTGCGAGAGTTCTGGCAACGGGTTTGAAGGCTCAGGCAGGTAAGATTTCCTCTATGATTTCAGAGGCAGAGGAAAGTGAAACACCTTTACAGATAAGGCTCGGCAAACTCGGAAAAGTTCTTGCGATAATCTGTCTTATTATATGTGTAATAGTAACTTTAGCGGGCGTTTTAAAGGGCGAAGAACTATTCACAATGCTCCTAACGGGAATTTCGATAGCCGTTGCTGCTATCCCCGAAGGACTGCCTGCTGCGGTTACTATCGCCCTCGCCCTCGCTGTAAACAGAATGATGAAGCAGAAAGCACTCGTAAAACGCCTACATTCCGTAGAAACGCTTGGTTGTGTGTCTGTTATATGTTCCGACAAAACGGGAACTATCACAGAAAATAAAATGACGGTGTCTAAAATATATACAAATAGTAATATTTTAGATATTTATGGCAAAGGGTATAAAATTAAAGGTGAAATACAGTTAAATGGTCGAGGAATAAACCCTAAATCTTCCCCCTCTCTGACGGGTGTTTTGAATTGTGCAGTTTTATGTTCAAATGCAGAAATATCATCTGAAAATGAGATTTCACAAAGAGAAAGAGGTAAAATTTCTGCCTTTGGCGAATGGAATGTAAGCGGTGATCCGACAGAAATTGCACTTCTCATCGCTGCCGCTAAGGGAAATATCACAAAAGAAAAGCTCAAGAACGAATTTACAAGAATATCAGAAATTCCGTTTGAAAGCGAAACAAGAATGATGACTGTCTTTGCAAAAGCCAAAAACGGCGAAACAAAAGCTTTTATCAAAGGGGCTACAGATACTGTTCTTTCAAAATGCTCATATTATCTTACTGACAACGGAAAACTCCCTCTCACATCTACTATCAGAAAAGAAATAATGTCTGTATGCGACGAGTTTTCGGATAACGCCCTCAGAGTTATTGCATTTGCTGAAAAAATATGTGATAACGAAAGTGAAACCGAAAGCGGACTTATCTTCACAGGGCTTATGGGAATGTCTGACGAACCGAGAGATGAGGCTAAAAAGGCAATAAAGCTCTGCAAAAAGGCAGGAATAAAAACTGTTATGATAACGGGCGACCACCCGAAAACCGCACTCGCAATAGCAAAGCAGGCGGGTATTACGGGGTTTATGAAACATTCCGAAGTTTTAACGGGTGAGGAACTGAAGAAAATGTCTGATAACGAACTCTACTCTAAAATTCAGGATGTTTCGGTTTTTGCAAGAGTTTCCCCTGCTGACAAACTTAAAATTGTAAAGGCTTTCAAAAAACGAGGTCATATCGTTGCGATGACAGGCGACGGCGTTAATGACGCACCTGCCATAAAAGAAGCTGACATAGGCATTTCAATGGGTGACGGAACAGATACCGCAAAAGAGGCGTCTGATGTTATTCTTATAGATAACAATTTTGCTGTGATAGTCGGTGCGGTTAAAAACGGCAGAGCAATTTATATGAATATAAGAAAATTTGTGAGATACCTGCTTTCCTGCAACATAGGTGAGGTTATAACTATGTTTTTAGGTATCCTTTCGGGACTTCCCCTTGTTCTTCTGCCAACACAGATACTTCTTGTAAACCTTGTTACAGACAGTCTTCCTGCAATAGCTTTAGGCCTTGAACCTGCCGATGATGATGTTATGACCGAAAAGCCGAGATCTAAAGATGAAAGTTTCTTTTCTGAGGGGCTTATGTCAAAGATTTTTATAAGAGGAATTTTTATAGGTCTTTCAACGCTTTCTTGTTTTGCATTCTTCTTAAAATCGGGGGCAGAAATAGAAATCGCAAGAACTACGGCACTTTTTACCCTTGTTATGTCTCAGCTTATCCACGTTTTTGAATGTAAAAGCGAGAAGAAAAATATTTTCACAATAAATTTAAAGAACAATCCGAAACTTATTTTTGCCGTAATAATTTCTGCTATTGCACTTTTTGCTTCGATGTATATTCCGTTTCTTTCTTCGGTTTTCACAAATGTTCCGCTTACAATGCGTGAAATACTTATTTCTTCGGGATTTTCGTTGTTTGTTCCTGTTATCAGCGGATTTTTTTCAATGATACTTTCTTACGGCAAAAAAGATTGAAAAATCCTTGAAATTCTCCTTGTTGGTGTGGTATACTATTTTATGTATGTAATATTTCATTTTAAAGGAGAATAATTGTGAAAAAACTTGATCTTGACAACAACAAGTTTCTTTCCTGGCTTTACTGCAAGAGAAGTTACTTTATTGCATTCTTTGCTCCGATAGTTATTCTTTACGCGGTTTTCATCGCGTTTGAATATTATCCTTTCGGAGATTACTGTCCGCTGGTTTTAGATCTTAACGGTCAATATATCTATTACTATGAACATCTTCACGATGTTTTCTGGGGAGACGCAAGTCTTCTCTATTCCTGGAGCAGAAACTTAGGCGGTGAAATGCTAGGTATCTACGGATACTACCTTGCAAGCCCGTTTATGATAATAGTTGCGCTTTTACCTCGCAGATGGATTCTCACAAGCGTTATGATAATGCAGCTTTTAAAAGTGGGTTCATCAGGGTTTGCGTTTAACTATTATATGAGAAAATCAAAGAATATAACAAGTTATACTTCTGTTATCTTCTCTCTTCTCTACGCACTTATGGGATATATGGTCGTTCAGCTTATGGACCCTATGTGGCTTGATGGGCTTATATATCTCCCCTTTATAACATACGGCATTGAATGTCTTATCGAAAAGAAAAACAAAATCAGATATATCATCCCCTTGGCACTTATGTTTTTAGCACATTTCTACATCGGCTGGATGATTGCTATCTACTGCGTTATCTATTTCTTCGTTTATCTCTATTTCATCCATGAACCCGAAGAAGATACAGGTTTCAAGGGATTTATAGGTGCTTGTGTAAGATTTGGTATAGGTTCTTTAACAGCGGGTGCAATAGCGGCTGTTGTAATTCTTCCTACAGTTTATTCACTTAGCCTCGGCAAGCTCGAATTTTCAGAACCCGACTACTCTCTCAAAGAGATGTTTACTCTCTTTGATTTCTTCACAAAGCTTCTTCCACAGAGTTATGATACAGTAAGAAATGAGGGTCTTCCCTTTGTTTACTGCGGAATGCTTACTGTATTTATGCTCCCGCTTTACTTTATGAATTCGAACATAAAGAATTCAAAGAAGGTAGGATACGGAATAACAACTGCGATAATTTTCATCAGTATGTATCTCAGCACCATAGATATTGTATGGCACGGAATGCAGGTTCCTAACTGGCTTCCTTACCGCTATTCATTCATCTTCTCGTTCCTTCTTCTTATGATGGCAGCAGAGGCTTTCGAACGCATAGAGGGTGTTGACACAAAGTCGCTTGGAATAGTTACTGTATGTATGATAGCGTTTGTTATCATAGTTCAGAAATTCGGATTCAAGCATATAACTTCAACTACTGTATGGTTCGCTCTTATCTGTATCATAGGATACGGAATGCTTGTATTCTACTACAAGAAAAATCCGCTTTCAAAGGTTATGCCGTTTGTATTTATGGTTCTTGTTGCGGGCGAACTTTTTGGAAACTCGCTCCATACTCTCCACGCTATCCATACAGACGTAGTTTTCAGCAAGCGTTCATCATATGTCAACTACATTCAGACAGGCAGAGATGTTATAGATGAACTTTACGAAATTGATGACAGTTTTTACAGAACAGAAAAAACATATCATAGAACAGTAAACGACCCTATGGCTTTCAGAATGAGAGGGGTTTCTCATTCATCATCAACTCTCAATTCACACGTTATAGGTCTTCTTGACAAACTCGGTTATGCATCGAGAGGGCATTATGTAAAATACAATGGTGCTACAAAACTCACAGATGACATTTTCGGAATAAAATATGTTCTCACAAAAGAAGAACCTGTTTTATACACAGAAACCGTCCTCACAAATGTAAATAAGAACGATGCTTCTGATGTTATAACAGGCTATAAGAACGATAACGCGCTTTCGGTAGGTTATATGGTTGATAACGCTACGAGAGACCTTACTTTCGTTAAATACAATCCTTTCAGAAATCAGAACACCCTTCTTTCAACACTTCTCGGCGATGATTATACCGAATATTTCGTTCCTATTGAAGTAGAGCAGTTTATCCCCGAAAATGTAGCAAACTCAACTTCTTACGGCCATAATCACTATACAGTTATAAGAGAAGGCGAAAATGCTCAGCTTGAATATATCTTCAAAGCGCCCGATGAAAATCCGATTTATATGCTTCTTGCCTGTGATTACAGCGGATACGAAAAGAAGGTAAATCTCTGGGTAAACAAGGAATTCAAGGGAGTTTATTTTGAAACCGACAACTACTGCATAAAGCCCATAGGTCAGTTTAAAAAAGGCGAAGATGTTTCGGTTATCGCAACGCTTACAAAAGAAGAACTTTATGTAAGAGACTCTTATTTCTATTATCTTGATGAAGAAAAGCTCGATAACGCTATCGAAAAACTCTCGGCAGAACAGTTGAACATTACTTCTTATACAAACGATTCTCTTAAGGGAACGATAAATGTTTCAGACGGCGACAGTAAGTTCCTTATGCTTACTATCCCCTATGAAACGGGCTGGAATGTTTATGTTGACGGCGAAAAGGTAGAATATTTCGAAGCCGCATCGGGACTTATAGGCATAGACCTTCCCGCCGGGGAACATACTATCGAAATGAAATTCTTCCCTAAGGAACTCAAACTCGGCATCATAATCACAATAGCAGGTCTTATCGCACTCGCTGCTATATGTATTCTTGAAACCAAAAAGAGTAAGGTTCTTCTCAAAAGACTTTATAACTAACAAAATAAAATCTCCCCTCATCTGAGGGGAGATTTTTTATACATAAAATATACTAATCTATAAAACGAAGAGACCGTGCTTTATACAAGGCAAACGAACGACGGCATACAAAGGTATTCCGAGTGAGTTTAACGAAGTAGAAAGCACGGGATTTTTCGTTTTATTAAAGTATGATTGACTTTCCTGACATTTCTTCGGGCTGAGGAAGGTCTAAGAGTTTAAGCATTGTAGGAGCAAGGTCTGCGAGAACGCCGCCTTCACGAAGCTTAACATCTCCTGCTCCAACGCAGATAAAGGGAACAAGGTTTGTTGTATGTGCTGTAAAGGGTGAACCATCGGGTTCATACATCTTATCAGCGTTACCGTGGTCTGCTGTGATAAGAGCACATCCACCCTTAGCGAGAATTGCATCAACTGTCTTTCCTACACATTCATCAACTGCTTCAACAGCCTTTACTGCTGCGTCAAACACACCTGTATGTCCTACCATATCGCAGTTAGCGTAGTTAAGGATAATAACATCATATTTATCTGAATTTATACGGTTTACAACTTCATCAGCAACGAGATATGCGCTCATTTCAGGCTGTAAGTCATATGTTGCAACCTTAGGCGAGTTGATGAGT
>JAGAJQ010000210.1 GCA_017828955.1 Oscillospiraceae bacterium | reverse complement strand
CGCCTGATTTTTCTCACCTCCGTCTTTAAAAATTATCTGTATCCTAAAACAAATATGCCGAAAAGAATAAAGATGCCAAGGAAAATAACATTCATAACTGTAAATACAAGAAGATATTTTTTCATATCCGAACTCTTGCTTTTTGAATAGAGTTTCATAGAAATAAGGCTTGCAAGTGATGCAACGGGAGTTCCGAGCCCTCCGACATCGACGCCCATCAAAAGCGCTGCGGCGTTATCGGTAAATCCCGAAAGCATAGCCGTCGCGGGAACATTACTGATAATCTGACTTGCCATGACGGAAAAGATGAATTCTCTTCCGTTTATCATTTCGCCGAGTGCTGAATTTATTTCAGGGATCGCCCTTAAATTTCCGACAAAAATGAAAAATACAACAAATGTCAGAAGAAGAAAATAATCGACTTTTTTAAAGATTTTTCTATCAAAAATAATTGCCGATAAAACCACTATGCCGAGTGTTATTCTGTAATCGAGAACTCTTAAAACAGTCATCATACAGACGACAAAAAGTATGATGTATAACGCAAGTTTTTTCTTATCCTTTATCTTGTTGTCGATATTGTCATCGCCACGCATAGCGTTGTTCTTTCCTGTAAAGCAGGCCACTGTTATCATAACCATACTTAAAGCAACAACAGGCATAAGGATTTTAAAGAATTCCCCTATCGAGAGGGAAAAATAATCATAGATATACAAATTCTGAGGATTTCCGACAGGCGTTGCCATACTGCCGAGGTTTGCGGCAATAGTTTCAAGAACAACCGTTAAAATAAGCCTGTCCTTCCTGTCGCTTCCGAAAATGCTTATCGTTAAAGGAACAAAAGTTATGAGCGCAACATCGTTGGTTATAAGCATTGAACTGAAAAATGTCACCGCAACGAGAACTATTGTCACTGCCCTTTCTGACTTTGTCACAAAAAGCATTCTTTCTGAAACAACGCCGAAAAGATTAGTTTCCATAACCCCTGAAACAACAAGCATAAGGCAGAATAAAAGTGATATTACCGAAAAATTTATATACCCTATATAATCCGCAGACGGCGGTACAAAAAACATTGTAACCACCGCCGCAAGTAATGACACAACGAGAACTATCTCGTTTTTAATGAACTGTATTAATTTATTCATAGGCTATCTGTAAATATAAAGGGGCATTTCCTTATCGCCGACTTTTGCGATATACTGATATTTTGTTCCCGCATTGTCGTCATATACAGGCTGCTTTGAAAGAGTTATCTTTACTACTTCGCCGTCACTCACTTCATAAGCCTCAATAACGAATGTATTCGGGTCTGCCGATTTTCTGAGAAGCCTTGAAACATTATAAACGCTGTTTCCTGTTGTTATAACAGAAGGATTACCGCTTGATGTTTCTGTTTCGAGTGCTTCGAAAGCCTTATCTCCGTTAGCACCGAATGAAAGTATATCTGCCTTATCCGAAAGATAGAGGTTGTCATAATATTTTATTGCAGCAACTATTTTCTTATCTTCAACAGAAACTTTCTCTGTATTTACAATAGCGGTTTCATAGTTTTCAAATGGCGGGAGATTCTGGAATGTTATGACTCTTATAACCTTCATAAGTCCGTCGTCTTCCATTCCTTCGCCATTGTATTTTCTCATACCGATTTCCCAGCCCTTCTGCGCAAGGAAATCCTTTGTTTCTTTTGTATAATAGAGAGTTCCGTCGGTTACCTTTTTGAAATCCCATTTATCCTGCATTATGATATATTCTCTGTAATCCTTTGTACAGTCAAGTGTAAGGTCACAGAGGTTCTGTCTTGTATCACCGAAGAATGCATGGTCTGAAATATCATATCCGCCGATTTCTCCGCCCTTGCCACTCTTGTATCCGTCTGCTGTCAGTTCTAAAGCACCCGAATAATAGAGTTTATTTATCATAGCAGTTCCGAGTGCTGAACCATCAACATTCTCTGTTGTGGGCATACCGAAACGGAGACCGTCTTCTTCATAGTTATAGCCTGTATCGGCGATAACGAACATATCTCCTGTTTTTTCATCGCTTTCTGAAATCTGGTTTTCAGAGATGATAGCACATACCTTTTCAGCAACAGGGTCAAGTCCTTCTGCGTTTGAAACATGGAAGAACATTCCGTTTGTAGCTTCTGCTGTATCAAGAAGATATGACTGTGTTATATGCTTTCCGAGACCTATTGTTATGATTGTTAT
>JAGAJQ010000209.1 GCA_017828955.1 Oscillospiraceae bacterium | reverse complement strand
GTCTTGGTGGGAACAATAGGGCTCGAACCTATGACCCTCTGCTTGTAAGGCAGATGCTCTCCCAGCTGAGCTATGCTCCCATAATCACGAGAGAACTATTGCTCTCTTGCGACTTAATTATTCTAACACGAAAACTTGTCCACGTCAAGTGGTTTTTTAAAACTTTTTATAATTTGTCGATATGCACAACAAATGCGATATAGTGTTGTAACATTCCGACAAATTAAACCAACTTACGCCTTATTTGTTTCCTTTAACTTTTCCTTTGCGGTTGAAAGCATAAGCTTAATTCTGTTTTCCTGATTAACCCTTGTAGCGCCGGGGTCGTAGTCGATAGCGACGATATTGGCATTCTGGAAAGTTTCTCTTATCTTTCTTATCATTCCCTTACCTACGATATGGTTAGGAAGACATCCGAAAGGCTGTGCGCAGACGATATTTTCAACGCCTGAATGAACGAGTTCAACCATTTCGGCAGTAAGAAGCCATCCTTCACCCATTTTATTCGCAGGCGAAACAAAGGGTGCTGAAAGTGCTTTGGTGTTTTCAAACGCCTGAGGTGCTCTGAATGAGCTTTCGTTGCAAACCTTGATAATTTTCTTCTGAACTGATTTAAGGAACTGTTCGAGCGCCCAGGAGCCTATGCCCTTTTTATATCTTACGTGATAAAGCTGAGTGTCTACTATATGGTGGTCACACATAAAGATGATAAAGTCAAGAAGACCGGGAACAACAACTTCCGCACCCTCGCTCTGTAAAAATTCTTCAAGGCAGTTATTACCGAGAGGAGCGTATTTGATATAAATCTCTCCTACAATGCCGACTTTAACCTTAGGAACTTTCTTTACTTCTATCTTTTCAAAATCTTTTATAATCTTTCTGCTGTTCTTTTCAAAATCAGCAAAACCGATTTTTCCGCCGTTACAGAGTTTATCTATCCACTTATCGATAACAGCGTCTGTATCGCCCTTATTCACTTCATAAGGACGCACCTGGTTTCCTATCCACATAAGAACATCGCCGTAGCATACAGAGGCTACAAGCTCTACAATGAGCTTGGGCGTGAACTTGAAGCCCGGGTTCTTCTCCATATTATGAAGATTGAATGAAACAACGGGAACATATCCCATTCCGTTATTTTTAAGTGCCTTTCTGAGAAGATTTATATAGTTTGAAGCACGGCAACCGCCACCTGTCTGAGTGATCATAAGGGCGGTTTTATGCACATCATATTTGCCTGATTTAAGTGCGTCAATCATCTGACCGATAACGAGGAGCGCGGGGTAGCAAGTGTCGTTATGAACGTTTTTAAGACCCTCATCAACAATACCGCGATGGGTTGTTGTTAAAACCTCAGCCTTATAGCCATGGTTTCTGAAGGTTTTTTCAAGAAATTTGAAATGTATGGGTAACATCTGAGGAATGAGGATAGTATATTCCTTCTTCATTTCTTCTGTAAAGAGAAGTCTGCCCTTGTTGTTATAGATAAGTTCTGCCATAACGCCCTCCGCAAAAAATATTTCAACTAATATTATACCATACTGCAAGAGTTATTTCAAGAGAAAAGATATCTTGTCAAATAAAGAAATATATGGTATAATTATGTAAATTTATAAAGGGGGATTTTAAAAATGATATGCAGAAATTGTGGAATGGATAATGCAGATAATGTTCAGTATTGTTCGAATTGCGGTGCTTCTACACAGCAGAACCCCGCACCTGCCTATAACGCAGGACAGAATAACGGCGGACCTACTTATGTAAATGTTCAGGTTCCAAGCGATACAAGCAACCTTGTTTCAATAGGTGCCTATGTAGGAATGTGGTTTGCTATGTGTGTTCCTATACTCAATATCATTATGATGATTGTCTGGGCAACATCGGGCAATAAATCAAAGAAGAACTTTGTTCTCGCTTATCTTATTCTTATTGCTATTTCCGTCGGAATAACAATTATTGCATCTGTTGTTATATTCCTTTTGACAGGTGTAACTATGTTTGCCATTACATCAGAACTTGAAACAATGATTTTCTCAATGCTTTAATTAAAATTGCCTCCTGATTATCAGGAGGTTTATTTTTATGACAAAACAAAAACTCCACCCTAATGGGTGGAGTTTTCTCAATTATTAAACAAGCTGAATAATAGCCATTTCTGCTGCGTCACCACGACGGGGACCGATCTTTACGATTCTTGTGTAACCGCCGTTTCTGTCAGCATACTTAGGAGCGATGTCGTCAAAAAGTTTTTTAACAACATCTTCCTTTGTTATATAAGCCAAAGCCTGACGCTTTGAGTGCAGGTCATTTGTCTTAGCGATTGTAATCATCTTTTCAGCCATAGAGCGAACTTCTTTTGCTCTTGTAACTGTTGTTTCAATCTGACCATTTTCGAGCAGGTATGTTACCATTGCTCTGAGCATTGCTTTTCTGTGGTCGCTTGTTCTTCCGAGTTTTCTTGCACCTGGCACTGTGATTCACTCCTTACTTTACGAACAAAAGTTCTTATTCTTCCTCTGAGCTAAGGTTATAACCCAAAGAGTTGAGTTTTTCCTTAACTTCATCAAAGGATTTCTTACCAAGGTTTCTAACCTTCATCATTTCTTCTTCAGATCTGCTGATGAGATCATTTACGGTGTTAATTCCCGCTCTCTTAAGGCAGTTAAACGAACGAACGGATAATTCAAGTTCATCAATGGACATCTCGAGGATCTTTTCCTTGCCCTTGTCATCCTTTTCGATCATAATCTCTGTATTTGAAGCCTCTTCTGAGAGGTCAATAAACGAGAGGAGATGCTCATTGAGGAATTTGGCAGCGAG
>JAGAJQ010000208.1 GCA_017828955.1 Oscillospiraceae bacterium | reverse complement strand
TTGATGATGGATACATATAATAAAAACGGAACACTCATTTCCTCAAGAAAGGTAGAAAATTTCTACGAAGAAATTTATATTTACTTATCATATATCCCTGCAACGCCGCTTATGAAAATTGAATCCATAACCTCTATTAACGTTAATACTAATGGTATCTCGTACAACTTATTCACAGACGGATATTATAAAACTGAGCATAACTTCATAGGTTCAGTTTTTGTAGAAGAGAAAAAATGGGAAGATAATAAAACTTATAGTATTATAAGTAATAAAATTGTTGGTGTGTCAGCAAAATCACCATTTTAATAAGAAAACAGCGTGGAAAATCCACGCTGTTTTTATTTTTCTTCATAGTAAGTACACGGTGCGTCATCATCAGTATCTTTCCATTTAAAAGAAGATGAAGTACACGGATGACAACAATAGAATTGGTCTCTGTCTGAATGATACTCGCCGTATTTACATTGGTCACAGTAGCAATCTGTAAATAATGAATCATAAAATGAACCCATAAAAATCCCTCCCTACATATTAAACGATAATTTTGTATATTTTTCTACCTATTTTGTTTTTAAAAAATAAAAAAGTTATATTGATAACATAAACATTTTGTTTTTAAAAAAATAAGGAGGAAATTATGGGAGATATTAAGAACATTAAAGCAATAGGAAAGGCTATATTCAATGATTTCAATGCTTTTGCGAACTGGTATCAGGAAGACGGCAAAAAATGGGCTATGAAGCAGTGGCAAAATGGCATATACGCTCTTCAGGATACATATTCAGGCATCTGGATAGCATTTGACAGAATGTATCCAAACTCTTTTGATACTTGGAAAAAAAATAGAATTTCTGATTTCTCAAAAATTAACGACTATGCAACAGCGTTCAACCAGAAATTTGACCTTTATCTTACAAACGAAGAGTGGTCTATTATAGGTTTTTCTGATAAACACTATATTGTACCTACAGAATTTCTTGAAATTTTAAATTTTAAAAATTACGACCATCTTACCACAGCAGAACTCAGGCAGCTTAATGTAGAAACAAGTGCTATTGTTCCTGCTTCTGACGCTATTTCTGTAAATACAATAAATTCAAAAGTTGAAGAAAATAAGTCAGCTCTCGAAGATTTGAAAAAGTCGATGGAAGACGTAAAAAATGCAAGAACTGATGAACTTGCTGCATTACAGGCTGAAATCGATAAGAAAATGGCAGAATTGGAAGCAGAAAAGGAACGTCGCCTGCAAATTCTTCTTAAAAAGCAGGAAGAAATGGAAAAAGTCAAGGAAAATCTTGAAAAACAGTTATTTCTTCTTTCAACAGAAATTTATGGAATTCGCTGTTTTATGGGCGAAACTATTGATTTTCTTCAGTTGTGTAGCGGTAAAAATGCTGATATTGATGAACCTATCGTGTTTTACTCAAAGGTGCGATATCTTGATAACGAACTGGGTAAAATGGCAAGTATCTATGATGTTGACTGGAGTAGTCACGAACTTTTCGAACATTTTCTTCAGAATAGAAAGGATTGTATTGAAACATTCTGCCCAAATCCAAAGAGTATCTGTATTATTCAGGTTTCTCAGACGGGTGTTGTATACGGAACAGGCGTAATTCAGAATGTTCTTGAAGCGTATAAAGTATATCACGGCAGCAGAATAGGCATTCTTATACGAAATGGCGAAAATCTCTATATTGGTTGGACCGATGACGAGATGATTAACCTTCAGCAGTCTTCAAATGTATTCTACTCTCCGGGAATAATCAAGGATGAATCCGTACAGTCTGACTCAAAAGAACAGTTTGCAAGTCGTTATTTTATTTATTCTTTGCTTCAGGGTGTCCTCGAAAATACAAAGATGCTTGAAATCCCTGAAAAAGATACTTTTTTCAGAACTCAGTCAAGCAAGTATATTGTATTTTCTTCTGCTGATGGCTGGATTACTGATAATCGTTTCGGTAATTTTTCAGATATTCTTGATAAGGCTAATGTGCAGCATAGAGTAGGGGATAAGCTCCTTATGGTAAAGGGTTTGTCTGACGGCAACCGATACAGTCAGAATTATCATTGTCAGCGACAGCACGGTGAGCTTGAAAGAACAAGAGATTGCCACGTCGAAAATGGGAATATCTATAAGCTTAATCTTATTGAAGAAACAGAATACGGTCCCGAATACTACATTTCTGTCAAAAAGGAATGGTCTCGTTGTGGGGCTACAAGCAATTTTGCTATTGAAAAAGACGAGTTTATCAATCTCACATTTATGAATTCTGTGTGGTTGAAATATACGATTATAAATCAAAAAATCGGTCTTTTTGTCGATAATAATATGCTTTCGTATGCTCAGCTTGTAAAATATCTGAAAATCGCTCTTGATTTTGTTGTAAAGCGTGAAGAATCGGAGTTTACACTCATTTCTGAGTATTTTACCGGCCTTTCAGATGTTTCTGATTGGCAGGTTATCCTCAGTGAATGGAAACTGGAGAAGAATATTCACGAAATTACAGAATATCAGGCAAAAAGATTTGCAAAATATCTGACAGAATATCTAAAGTAATAAGAATGCTCGGAGGAATCCGGGCATTTTTTATTTTTTAAAAAACTTGTAGAAAAAAAACACTTTTTGTCGTTTATATATAAATACACTTTTTATGGAGGTTTATATATAATGAGCGAAAATCTACTTGTTTTTGGAAATGGTTTTGATTTAGCCCACGGTTTTAAAACATCTTATAATGATTTTAAAGAATGGCTTCGGAATACTTATGCTACACCAACAGTAAATCAGGAAGAATACTTAACTGTCCCGGATTATGCAACAAATTATAGAAATTTAACTGAATATGATGTTGAAAAGGTAGCGGAATTTTTTAATAATTTAATAAGTGAAGTATGTGCTGATAATTGGAGAGATTTTGAGGCAGAACTTGCAAATTTGAATTGGGAACGATGCTTAATAGATGGAGTTGATCCATATATCCGAGATGTTGCAGCACTTTTAATTGATGAATATTTTCCAGAATGGGCAAAACAGATTGACATATCAAGCCCAGAGAAGAAATTTGATAGATTAAAAGACATTATTAAAAACAATAGAAACCATATATTGACTTTTAATTATACAGATACGCTTGAAGCACATTATAATGTCAAAAATATTTGTCATATTCACGGCAGAATAAATAAAAGAACACCATTGCTTGTCGGTCACGGCGAAGAATTATATAATGGGGAAATATATAGTGATACTGATGAAGCAATTGAAATGCTACATAATTTATATAAAAAGGATACGCAAACAACATATGAAGAAAATAAAACGTTTT
>JAGAJQ010000207.1 GCA_017828955.1 Oscillospiraceae bacterium | reverse complement strand
GGTTACAGAAGTTGTAACAAAGCTCGGCGCGGTTTATAAGGTCGGTGCAGTTGTCCTCGCTACAGGGACATATCTTCGTGGACTTATCCACATCGGCGAAACTTCTTACGAGAGCGGTGCGGACAATGTCATAGCTCCCGTTCGCCTTACAGAAAGCCTCAAAGCGTTGGGACTTCCGATGAGAAGATTTAAAACGGGAACACCCGCGAGAGTTCACAGAAGAAGCATAAACTTCGAAATCCTCGAAAAACAAGAGGGTGACAGCAACATTCAGCCTTTCTCTTTTGAAACAAACAGAGAGGGTCTTGAGAACAAAGCTTCTTGTTACATAGCATACACAAACGAGGAAACCCACAAGGTAATTCTCGAAAATTTACATAGAAGCCCACTTTACAGCGGAAAGATTGAGGGTGTAGGTCCTCGCTATTGTCCGTCTATCGAGGACAAGATTGTCCGCTTTTCAGAAAAACCCCGTCATCAGCTTTTCATTGAACCTATGGGACTTGATACCGATGAATACTATCTTCAGGGGATGTCGTCGTCGCTCCCCGAAGATGTTCAGCTTAAATTTTTGCGTACAATAAAGGGCCTCGAAAATGTAGAGATTATGCGCCCCGCTTATGCTATCGAATACGATTGCGTTGACCCTCTCGCTATGCGCCATACACTCGAAATGAAAGCCGTTAAGGGACTATTCGGTGCAGGACAGTTCAACGGAACATCGGGCTATGAAGAAGCCGCCGCACAGGGACTTATAGCAGGTATCAACGCCGTTAAACTGATAAAGGGCGAAGAAATGATAACTCTCGACAGAGCGTCTTCTTATATAGGAACTTTAATCGATGACCTCGTTACAAAGGGCTGTTCTGACCCTTATCGAATGATGACATCGCGAAGCGAATACCGCCTCGTTCTTCGTCAGGATAACGCCGACGAAAGACTCACAGAGATAGGTCATAATATAGGACTTATTTCGGATGAACGCTACGCGGACTTTCTTAAAAAAGAAGAGATGATTAAAGAGGAGCTTTACAGAGTTACGAAAACAACGATCCGTCCCTCTGATGAACTCAACGAGCTTCTGGTTTCACGTGGAACATCGCCGATAACAACGGGTGTTCGTCTTTCGGATCTTATTCGTCGCCCACAGATGTTTTATGCCGATTTTGCGCCGTTTGACAAGAAAAGGGAAGAACTTCCCTATGAGATAAAAGAACAGGTCGAACTTAAAATAAAGTATGACGGCTATATCGCAAAGCAGAACGAACAGATTGAACAGATGAGAAAGCTTGAGAAAAAAGCACTTCCCGAGGATCTTGACTATTCGCAGATAAGGGGACTTCGCCTTGAAGCGATAGAAAAGCTCAATAAGGTAAAGCCTCATAGCGTCGCTCAGGCGGGAAGAATTTCGGGTGTTTCACCTGCTGACATTTCGGTACTTTTAGTGTGGCTCGCGGGAGGAAACAGAAATGAAAACTAAACTCCGTGAAATCTTTGCGAAAGAGAGTCTGACTCTTTCTGATATTCAGATTGAAAAGTTTAAAACCTACGCAGAAATGCTCTTGGAATGGAACGAAAAAATAAATCTCACCGCCATTACCGACGATGAGGGGATAGCCGAAAAACACTTTTTAGACAGCGTTCTTCCACTGACAAAGGTCGATGTTCCACGTGGAACAACTCTGATAGATGTCGGAACGGGTGCAGGTTTTCCCGCTATTCCGATGAAAATTTATCGCGATGATATCGAGATAACTCTGCTCGATAGCCTTAATAAAAGAATAAACTTTCTCTCTGAGGTGTCGGATACTCTTGAACTTTCAGCAAAGTGCATCCACTCCCGTGCGGAAGACGGCGGAAAAAATCCCGACCTTCGTGAGAAGTTTGATATCGCGACAGCGAGAGCGGTAGCACCATTACCCGTTCTTTGCGAATACTGCCTGCCGTTTGTAAAAGTCGGCGGAAAGTTTTTAGCGCTCAAAGGCCCTAACGAAAACGCAGAAGACGCTGAAAAGGCGGTCGAAATCCTCGGCGGAAAGATATGTTCCACGTGGAACTATTCTCTCCCCTCGGGCGACAACCGCAGACTTATCGTTATAGAAAAGGTTAAAGAAACACCGAAGAAATATCCTCGTGACGCAGGGAAGATAAAGAAAAGCCCTTTATAAAACGAGAAATCCCGCACTTTCTACTGCGTTAAACTCGCTCGGAATACCCTCGTATGCCGTCGCTCGTTTGCCTTGTATAAAGCACGGTCTTTTCGTTTT
>JAGAJQ010000206.1 GCA_017828955.1 Oscillospiraceae bacterium | reverse complement strand
TGTTTTAATAGACAAGAAAAACGACAGTGAAGATTCTTTCAGAAAACCCTGTGGGGGACTTTTAGCGCCCGAGGGACAGAAAGCGTTATCGAAACTCGGGATGAATCTTCCCAAAAGCGTTCTTGTTGACCCTCAGATTTTCTCTGTTAAAACAATAGACCTCGATAACGATATCACAAAGCATTATCAGAGAATGTATATCAACTGTGACCGTCATAAGTTCGACCGCTGGCTTTTTTCTTCCGTTGGGGAAAATGTCGACAAAAAAGAGGGAACAGTAACAAAAATCGAAGAAACCGAAAACGGCTTCACCCTCACACATTCCAAAGGCGGAAACGAAGAAACAATAACTGCGAAATACCTTGTCGGTGCTGACGGGGCGAAATCTTCTGTGAGTAAAATTTTAAAGCCTGATTTCAAGTGCAGAAAATACATCTCAATTCAGCAGTGGTTTTATGATAAAAACCCGAAGCCTTTCTATTCCTGCATATTCGACAGTAAGAATACCGATTGCTATTCCTGGTCTATCTCGAAAGACGGCTATTTCATTTTCGGAGGTGCATATCCGATAGAAAATGGCAGAGAGGCATTTAATAATCAGAAGAAAAAACTCACAGAAAAAGGCTTTGTTTTCGGTGACCCTGTAAAGACCGAAGGCTGTCTTGTTTTAAGACCAGAAAGTTTCAGACATTTCTTTATGGGAAAAGGAAATGCCTTTTTAATCGGCGAGGCAGCAGGACTTATAAGCCCGAGTTCTTTAGAGGGAATAAGCAGTGCTATAATAAGCGGAATGGCTTTAGCGGAGGCGTTTGAAAGCGGAAAGAACATCCTTAAAACCTATAAGAGAAAGACCGCAGGCCTTAGAAGAAAACTGATTTTCAAAAACCTTAAAGTTCCTTTTATGTATAATAAATTCATAAGATTTTTCGTTATGAAATCGGGTCTTTTAACGGTTGAAGTGAGTGAGGATAAGGTGTGATAAAATGCTTAAAATAATGTTCGTCTGCCACGGCAACATCTGCCGTTCACCTATGGCGGAAGCGATTTTTTCGGATATGATAAAGAAAGCGGGTTTAGAAGATAAAATCTCAGTAAATTCCTCTGCAACAAGCAGCGAAGAAATTTACAGAGGTGTCGGAAATCCTATCTATCCTCCTGCTTTATCGGAACTTAAAAAACATAAAATCCCGACATATGACCATAGGGCTACAAAACTTCTGAAATCAGATTATGATGATTATGATTTCTTTTTAGGGATGGACAGTGCCAATATCCGAAATATGAATTTTATCTTCGGCGGAGATAAAGATGAGAAGATATATAAGCTTCTTTCTTTTACAAAACTTCATAAAGAAGATGTTTCAGACCCTTGGTACAGCGGTGATTTTACAACCGCCTACAACGATATCTATGAGGGTTGCAGATGTTTTTTAGAATACCTTAAAGAAAAAATATAACAAAACATATTGTTTACATTTGTTTAGTTTGGGTGTTGAAATTTTTAGTCTGATGTGGTATATTATGTAAAATGTTTATTTTACCAAGGAGAATTTTTATGAAAAAAATACTTGCTATAATGTTTTCTCTGGCAGCAACTGCTTCTCTTATGATGCTTTCTGTTTCGGCTGAATCTCTTGAGGTTATCGAGGATCTTCTTCCTCCTGTTGACCCTTCGCAGACATATGAGGAAATAATCGTTCCTGAAGAAACAACAACTCCCGTGGTTACAACTACCGCTTTTAGAACACAACCTGTTGCTTCAAAGCCAACTGTAACAACAACCGCTGAAACAAAACCTGCTGTTACAACAACTGTGAAGACGTCGAAACCTGCTGTTACAACAGTAGCAACAGCAAAACCTGTTTCAAAGCCTAATCTTACTCAGTCAGAAGTAAAACAGGTCGCAGAAGCCTCGGTTATTCCTTCAATAGCACTCAATATTCTTAATCTCATAAAGTAAAATCATCCCCGGCTTTTGAAAGAAAGGTCGGGGATATTTATATAAATTTGGTTGTTGATATTCTGTGAAAAATATGATATACTGTAAATGTTAACCTTTTAACCAGGTGTTAAGGAGTTTATTAGTGGGAGGAATAATTATGAAAAAGAAGATCCTTGCGATGTTATTTTCGATTGTAATGGCAACGTCGGTTGCAACGGTTTCCGTTTCAGCAGTTGATAATGGTGACGAAGCTCATCCCGGCAAACCCCATATTGTTGAATACAGAAGATATGATGATACTCAGCATTATAAGGTATGTGTTATTGAGGGTTGTAATTATCAAACTTTGAAGCAGGATTGTCGTGGCGGACAAGCCAATTGCCACTACAAAGCTGTATGTGATGTCTGCAAAACAGAATACGGCGATTATATTCACGCTTACTTTTACAGAACAAGCAAAGACTACCTGACACATACAATAACTTGTAATATAACAGGCTGTGAATATTCGGAAAAAGAATATTGTGTTTATGAAGACGGCGTATGCAAATTATGTTCACGTAAACAGCCCGAAATTGATGTGCTTGACGGCATAAACGACATTTTGAATAAAAAAGCAGGAGAAGTTGTTCTTCTTCATCCCGACGGAACAATAGTTCCTATGGAATATTTTGAAGCGGCTATCAAGAAAAAAGTTGGTTTTTATGTTGATTATGCAGAATACGAATGGGAAATATCAAATGTTACTTTAGCAAGAAATATGGATCTTTCTGTTAAGAGCGGAATGGATTTTGTTGTTGAACAGAATCTTCTCAAATCGCTCAAGGGTGAGAATGCAAGCGTTATTCAGACAGAACACGAAGGCGAATTTGGTTTTGACGGAACTCTCAAATACAAAATCAATAAGAAATACGGCGACAAATATCTGAACCTTTATTATTACGATTGTGAAGCAAGAAAAGTTACATATAAGGGCAGCACAAGAGTAGGAGCATATGGCTATGTATATCTTCCTTTAACACACGGCGGAACATATATACTCAATATTACAGACGCTCCCGTTTCATCGAAAAAACTTGAATTAGTATCAAATGGTAGTGCAGTAATCGGAGATTTATCAGCAGGCGAATCAGCAACAGTTGTTGAAGGTACAATTCCTACTTCAATAAACGATTCTGCAGTAACAGATGCTCCTGCAACAACAGACGCAGCAGCAAACCCCGAAACAGGAAACTCAGCAGCAGCTCTTATGGCTATCCCTATGGCAATCGCTGCAGCAGCTGTTATCTCAAAGAAGAGATAAAATGATAATTCCATAAATAAAAAATCCCCGACCTTGAATAGAGGTCGGGGATTTTTTCTATAAAAGTATTTCTTCAACAAAAATTCCTGCATCTGCGGAGTAATCTTCCGAAAGCGGAAAATAGCTATACTGAGTTTCTGCACCAAACTCGAAAATCATAACTGTATGATTATTTTCAGGGAAATGATATTCTGCAATTATATCCATATTATCAGGTGAGGGGATACCGCCTTCTGTCTCTGCTTTTTTACAGAGTTCGTTATAAACGGATGAAGCATTGTCTGTCGGAAAGTGAAAATTCACTCCGCAGAGTCCGTCTTTATCTGTAACGCAGATTATGAGATAACCTTTGTATTTTTCGTCGAAGGTAATGTCTTCATATGTATAGAGCGTCTGATTTTCATAAGGTCTTGTTTCATAGCTTTTTTCGTCGTAAGGAATATCAGAAAGTACAGCTTCAACCTGCGTTTCCGTCATTCCCCAGCGAAGTTCCGAAAGACCTTTCGTAAGGTCGATTTCGTCGGAACCGCCGTCTGCAAAGACATTTACAGACATAAAAGAACAGGTTATTACCGCTAAAACAACCGATAAGATTTTTTTCATTTTTCCTTTCTCCCTTGCATGAAATTTATTTTACATATCCGATTATATCACGGGGTTAAAAAAAGTAAATATAAAAAATCAAACTGTAATTAAGTTGTAAATTATATGACATTTTTCTGTAACTATTTTTCTGTATTGAAATCTCTGACTCTTTATGTTATAATCCTTACAATATATACAAGGGAGAATGACTTTATGACGGATAAACTAAGAAATCATATAAGCGATTATTTTGTCGGAAAAGAAGAGATAATCGAAAATTTGCTCATTTGTCTTTTAGCAGGCGGACATATACTTTTAGAGGGCGTTCCCGGCGTCGGAAAAACAACCCTTGCTTTAACTCTCGCAAAATCCTTGAAATGTGATTTCGGCAGAATTCAGTTCACACCCGACACGCTCCCGACGGACATTATGGGAACGGAAATTTTCAATATGAAGACGGGTGAGTTTGAATATAGAGAGGGTGCGGTTATGCACCAGATTGTCCTTGCCGATGAAATAAACAGAACATCTCCGAAAACGCAGTCAAGCCTTCTTGAAGCGATGGAAGAGGGTCAGACAACAGTCGGCGGGAAAAAATACAAACTCCCCGAACCTTTTATGGTTATAGCAACAGAGAATCCTTCTGAATTCATAGGAACATACAAACTCCCCGAAGC
>JAGAJQ010000205.1 GCA_017828955.1 Oscillospiraceae bacterium | reverse complement strand
GAAGAAAGAGGATATGATGTTCCTGTTGACCTTTATCTCGAAGGCGCAGACCAGTACAGAGGCTGGTTCCAGTCATCACTCCTCACATCTGTTGCAACAAAGAACAGAGCTCCTTATAAGGCAGTCTGCACTCATGGCTGGGTAGTAGACGGCGAAGGAAAGACAATGCATAAATCACTCGGAAACGGCGTTGCTCCCAACGAAGTTTACGATGTTTACGGCGCTGATATTCTTCGTCTCTGGGTTGCATCATCAGATTACCATGCTGATATCAGAATTTCCAAGGAAATCTTAAAGCAGCTTTCAGACACATACAAGAAAATCAGAAATACAGCAAGATTTATCCTTGGCAACCTCGGTGACGCAACAGGTTTTGATGTTGAAAAGGATATCGTAGATGTCAAGGATTTACACGAAATCGACAAATGGGCACTTATCAGACTCAATTCACTCATCGAAAAGTGTAAGTCTGCTTATGACGCTTTCGATTTCCATATCGTTGTTCATAGCATCCATAACTTCTGCGTAACAGATATGTCAAACTTCTATCTTGACATAGCTAAGGACAGACTCTACTGCACAGGTGAAAAGTCACTTGACAGACGTGCAGCACAGACAACTATGTATTATATCCTCAGCGCAGTTGCAAGACTCATAGCTCCCGTTCTTTCATTCACAGCAGAAGAAATCTGGAAGTATATGCCTCATCCCGCAACAGACGATAAGAGAAGCATCATGATGAACGATATGCCTTCTGCTATCGATGTTCAGGTTGACGGTGCATTCACAGAAAAGTGGGATATGATCTACAACCTCAGATCAGATGTTACAAAGGCACTCGAAGCAAAGCGTGCTGAAAAGTTCATCGGCGCATCACTCGAAGCAAAGGTTATCATCAATGTCAAGGATGATGCTGCTGTGGCTGAAAAACTCAGCAAATACGCAGAAGAGCTTAAAAATGTATTCATCGTTTCAGGCGTAGAAGTTTCAGAAAACACAACAGGCGATTTCTCAAGCGATTACTTCGTAGATAAACTCACATACACTATCGCTAAGGCTGATGGTGATAAGTGTGAACGTTGCTGGTCATACTCTGAAACAGTAGGCAAGAACGCAGAACATCCCACACTTTGTTCTCGTTGCGCAAAAGAAGTAAATAACTAAAATTTTAAAGGCGGTGTAACCTTCAATTCGCCGCCTTTGAATTGTTTTATCATATTTTCGGGGGAAATTATTTTGCTTACTTTAATTTCACTTATCTCAATAGCGTTGATCATCGGTATCGACCAGTTGATAAAATGGATTATAGTTAAGAATTACGAATTCAAAGGCTCTGTTCCGTTTATTCATATAGGCGATTTTGAAATAATCAACCTTTCCTATCATAAAAACACAGGTGCGGCATTCAGCATTTTCAGCGGAATGCAGATTTTTCTCATAATAGTGACATCTGTTTTTATTCTTGCAGGAATATATGCAATAGTTTCAGGAAAAGTTAAAAGACCCATTCTTGTTGCAAGTTTTTCGCTTATAATAGGCGGGGGAATAGGAAACCTCATAGACCGTATTTTCCGCGGTTTCGTTGTTGACTATATCGAAGTGAGACTTTTTGATTTCGCTGTTTTCAACTTTGCCGATTGTTGTGTAATAATAGGCGCGGTTATTTTCCTTCTTGTTTATATTTTCTTTGATAAATCCAAGAAAGAACAACGCGCAAGGGAAGAAAAAACAGATGAATGAATTTGTTATTCCTATAGAAAATAAAGGCGAAAGACTTGATAAGTTCATCTCGTCAAATGAAGAGTTTGACCTTACAAGAACAGCCGTTCAGAACCTCATTACCGAGGGAATGATAACAGTAAACGGAAAGAAAATCGCTAAAAACTATGTTATTTCGGGCGGAGAAACAGTTTCTGTCGAAATCCCCGAACCCGTAGTTTTAGATGTTCTTCCCGAGAATATCCCCATTGATATTGTTTACGAAGATGATTATCTTTTAGTTGTAAATAAACCAAAGGGAATGGTAGTTCATCCCGCAGCAGGGAACTATACGGGAACTTTGGTCAACGCCCTTATGTATCACTGTAAAGACAGATTATCCTCAATAAATGGCGTTATAAGACCAGGCATAGTTCATAGAATAGATAAAAACACAAGCGGACTGTTAATCGTTGCTAAAACCGATTCCGCCCATTTAGGACTTGCCGAGCAAATAAAGGAACATTCCTTCACAAGAGAGTATGAAACCATAATTGTCGGCAGAATG
>JAGAJQ010000204.1 GCA_017828955.1 Oscillospiraceae bacterium | reverse complement strand
TTGATGAATAATATCCTGCCTTAGGCATTGTAAGCGCTGAAGTTGAATTATAGTTATCCAGAAGTTTTACTGTATAATCTACTGTTGATCTTCTCTTTGAGTTTACCTTGGAAACAAAATCCGACCAATCAGCGTATTTATAGGTATCCGTTCCGTCTGACACTTCAAAAAGAAGTGCTTTGATATAAATATTTCCACTAATTTTTTTGAGAATATATTCGTGTCCATCAACAATAGAATTTTCATTGATAGCGAATTTTGAAAGGTTTGCCTTTGAGGCTTTGAAAAGTTGCTGACCGCTGACAAATCCGCTCTGATGTTTGAGAAGAATGTTTCCGTTTACAACGCCTAAAATTGTTACAGGTGTTTCAGTTCCATCATAATAACATATTGTAAGAGGCATTTCAGAATCGGAGTTGAAAGGACTGATATTTGTAAATTTCAGATTAGAGCCCGGCATAACCGATAAAACAGCATTGTCGTTATAAATAACATTCTTAACATTTATCGAACGGCTGGCAGAAACCTGAGCATTTTCCAATAATTCAATTGTTCCGAATCCGCTTATGCTATAGTTTATATTGTTTAAATCGCCACTATAAGCAACAGACTTTGTGCTCTTACCCGAAACGGATGTAAGGGTTGATGAACGGAATTCATTGAACGAAATGTAATCTGTTGTGCTGATTTTGAAGGTTCTTGTGCTATCCATAGTAACATTATAGAAACCTACATAACCTGATGCAGAAACAGTCGAAACATTATCGAGTAAAATGTGATTTCCATTACCAAAAATTTCAAGACCGCTTGAATATTTGGGAATAGAAAGTTTTTCTACTCTGATATCGGATTTAAGATTGATTCTTGCATACTGAGGATTGGAAGGAATATATGCCAGTGCTTCTTCTAAGCTTGTGAAATGTTTGTTTTGTAATTCACCATTTCCATCAACATATCTTGCTTCAACCGCTTCTTCATATCCTGCATATACAAGTTTCTTTGCATTTGAATAACAAGGTACGAGAGGATATTCTCCATCAGTAGTAGTATTACTGATATTCACACTTCCCGAAATATCAGATGATGAATAAACAATCGGAGTGTTACTCAGAAGATGAATGGGATTTTCTGTTTCGTCATCAACTTCAATATTTACCAACGCGCCATCTGACACTTTGTTTATGGTAAGCTTTCCGAATTTATCATTTTCGTCTGCAATGAGGGTTACCTTCATATCGCCCGCTTCGGTTATTGTTACATTTGCTTTTGTTGTTCTGATATCGATATTTCCGTAGAATTTTCCGATACCGCTGACTGTTCCGTTGGTATAAAGGGTTTTATCCTCGCCGACATTTACTTCAGCGAATGTTTTAAGATCCGATATACTTGCACCATTTTCTAATGAAAGAACAGAAGTTTTTGAACCTGTAAAGTTCTTAACCATTGTAAAATTCCTGAAAGTAACATCGCCCAGAGTTGTTATTGATGTATCAGGTGCTATAAATTCACATTCAAAGATTGTGTCTACAGGAAGTTTGAGTGATGAACCTTCATATGTAAACGGTCTGCCGGCAAATGTTACGCTGTTTGCATATGTAGGAAGTTTCAATGTGGAATTATCAGAAGTTGTGACGTTGAATGAGATTGTATAGTCCTTTGATGGATCTCTTTTAGCGTCGATTGCTTCAAATGCTTTATAAACATTAGAGTAATCAACCGATACTTCTTCTTCGCCTTCCATATACGACAGCGTTACTGCAAAAGGCCATTCAGCTACTATGTTATTGCCATAATAATATGCCTTGAGTTCTCCGTTGTTCTGCATTTTATTGAGGATTTTAACATTTTCGGAAATATCCTTTGAGGAATACATAATATTTGTTCCGCCTGAAACAGGAATGATATTTCCGTTTACATCAATAACACAGACTGTTATAACAGCATCATCTGTTACACTGTTTACAGTTGTTTTTCCTACTTTTCCGTTTCCATCCGAAACAAGATAAATATTCGAATTTTCAGCCTTTGCTATTGTGATTGCTGTTTTGGGAGTATTCGCTTCAATATTTCCCGCATACTTTGTAACTGTTACATTTGTTTTTGCAACAATCTTTCCTGCGGTCGCATCAACAGAAGCAAATGTCTTTACATTCTGTGCATTTACCGTTCCTGTTACGAAAAGTTTTGATTTTGTTGTACCTGTGATATTCTTCACTGTAGCATCAGCGAGTCCTAAATCCTTCGAAGCTGTTATCGCTGTTTTTTCCGCAATAAGTTCACAATCAAAATATGTAGATTTGGGAAGCCTGAGCGTTGTTCCTGTATATGTAAGCGGATAATCGCCTGAAAATGTAATGGTTTTTACATATGTAGGCGTTGTGAAACTGCTTAATTTTAAAGGAGCTCTCAACTCAATATCATAATTGGCATTTCTGTCTCTGTTTGCATTGATCTTTTCAAGCACCTTTTCGATATTGGGAAGATCTGTTTCTGTATCGTTGTAATGAAGTTTAATAGCTCCTGCCCATTCAGCCTTTATACTCTTGGTCTTGCTGTAATAGAAAGCTGTCAAAGCTTCATCGTCAACGGTTTTATTGATAATACTTACGTATCCGCTGAGATCTTTTCCTGCAGTATAGAGCACTACAGTTGAATTTGAGAGCTGAACTGTTTCACCGTTTTCGTCAACAACACGAACTGATATTACCGCTTCGTTTAAAGCACCCTTTAAAGTAACTTTCCCGAGCTTTCCGTTCGAATCAGAAACCATAGTTATATTTGAATTACCAGCATTTGTTATTGTAACTACAGTTCTGGATGTGTTGGCTTTGATATTTCCTGCAAACTTTGTAACTGTTATGTTTGTCTTTACAACAAGTTCGCCTTCGCTTGCATCAACACTTGCGAATGTCTTTACATTCTGTGCATTTACTGTTCCTATTACGAAAAGTTTCGATGTAGTCAGACCTGTGATGTTCTTTACTGTAGCATCGGAAAGTCCGAGTTCTTTCGAAGGTGTTATCGATGTATTTTCTGCAATAAGTTCACAATCAAAATATGTATTTATAGGGAGTTTGAGTGTTGTTCCCGTATACGTAATCGGGTGTTCTCCGGAGAATGTAATACTTTTTGCATATGTAGGAATAGTGAGTGATTTGAATATTACAGGTGTGTTGAATTCTACATTGTAATCGATAGTCTTATCTCTGTTGGAGTTTATAATTTCGACTACTTTATCATAGCTTGGAAGTTTCTTTACGTTTTCACCATACGAGAGTGTTATAGCCTCGGGAGACTCTGCCTTTATAACCTTGTTTGATGAGTAGAAATACGGCTTGAGTTCTTCTCCGTTTTCGTCTGTGTTTTCAACTACGATCAGACCGCCCTTATAATCCTCATCTGCGATATCCGATGAACTGCGAAGAATAACTGTTCCGCTTGTGATAGGTGCACCGTCGTTTACGTTAATAGTTAAAGTGACCTCTTCTGATATACCGTTTACCGTAACATCTGGAAGCTCATCGCCTGTGTTATATGAGAATACAGAATTCTGAGTGATGTTTGTTATATCAACTTCGCTTTCGGGATTTGTAAGATAAAGGTTTCCTGAGAAATTCTTTATTCCTGACATATCGCCTGCAAGGTTCATTTCGGTTGCATCAACTGTATCGAAGGTCTTTACATTTGTAACATCAAGTGTTCCTACTGAAAGGTCACTTGTTGTTGTACCTGTAATTGATTTTATTGTTGCGTCTGTAACAGAAAGTGTTTTCTTTGCAGAAACTGTAAACGCCGCTTTTTCTGCCGTAAGTTCACAGTTGAAATATGTATCTATAGGAACAGAAAGAGTTGTATTGTCGATTGTAAGAACATCCTCACCCGAGAATGTAACGCTCTTTGCCTTTGTTGCAGCAGGAAGAGTAAGTTTACTGATTTCTGCATCACAAAGAAGAGTTATTTCGAATTCACTTTCAGCAGATCCGTTTTTGTTGATGTATGCAAGTATATCGCTCCATTCAGAGAATATACCCACTCCTTCGAGGCGGTATACAGGAACATCATAAACGAGAGCCTTATTTCTGTATACAACTGAGAAAGGAACACCTGCAGTGTTAGTCATTTCAGTAACGAAATAATTCGAAAGATCTTTATCGACAGTCATTATCTTGTCGTTTCTTGTTGCAGATTCGCTATGTATTATGATCTTCTTTGAGTTATAAATCGAAATACTTCCTGTTAAATCAAGAACATCGCCGTTTCCGATTGAAAATGTTGTTAGTCCGTGATAAAGAACATTTCCGATTTCAACTTTACCCTTGTTGAAATACATAGTATTGTTATCGCCGTTTGTATCGAGAGTTGCTATTGAAATCTTATCGATACCTTCAAATCTGACATCTGTATTTCCTTTGAGTGTAAATGTAGGAATTGAAATAACATTTTCAGCTATTGCCTTTTTATCCTTGAAAGAAACTTCGCAGTTATCAACAGTAATATTCACTCCGTTGATATTGGGACAATAAATTTCACTCTTCGCGTCGCCCGATGCGAATGTTACTTTCTTTCCTTCGCCCGAAAGATCACCATTGAGTGTAACGCCTGTTTCAAAGACAATATTTGTGTTGAGTGTTATATTACCATCGAAGACAATAGGATTACCATCGAATGTTATTGATTTTGCGTTTCCGAAAGTGAAGTCGTTTGTAACAACAAGGCCTTCACCATCATATGTAATTGTGTAATCAGCTGTTGCGTCGTTCTGTTCTACGATATATTCAACCGCTTCGCTGAATGTACAACGTTTTACTGAATCTGTTCCGTCAGAGATTGTGAAATCGGCTGTCAGGAAAGGCCCGTAAAGATAATGACCATTGCCGGCTATGCGGGTTATATAACGGTCTGTCTCTCCTTCATCTGTTACATAAATAAAACGGAACTTATCAACAGAATATTTGATACGTGTTACTATTGTTGCAAGGCCTTCTTCCATATTTGCAGCCTTTACAGTTACAACATCGCCTGTTATTTCATCAAAGATGATAAATGCAGGAATTTTATCGTCGGTTGATACGTTGAGGCAGGCTGTATCAGCAATATCAAGTGAGCCTATTTCACCGCAACCATACTCGAGATTGAGAACAGCATTATCTGCAAGAATAGCATTGGTTGTATCAAATCCGAAAGAGATATTCGCATAAACGCCTTCTTCGACCTGAATATTTTCTATTCCTGTCATTCTTAAAATATTTGCATTGTCATCGGTGTTGATGCAAACAGTACCTGTTTCGCTGCCGTCATCATAGAGGTAGCCGCTGATATAAACGGGGAGATAACCTTCCCAGGTTCCTTCGAATGTGAGTGTATTGCCGTTGAGATAGATATAATCGAAATCGTTGGAATAAATATCGTCTGTTATGCCAAGTTCTTCGAGAGTCTTTCCGCATACATTCTTTATTGTGAGGTCGGCATTAAGATCCATACCATCATTATCCATATCGTTTTCGAAATCCATAACATAACCTGCGCAATCGATAATGATTGCGTATTCAGGCATATCGAAATCATTGTATACAACATCGCAAAGAAGAGTTATTGTATCCCCTTCTGTTGCAGCATCCAATGCTGATTCGAGTGATGTATATTCTGTTTCGCCTATCTTTGCAACAGGTTTCTTTGATGCAAGTTTAAAATTCTTGGCGTGGTTTTTATATGAAAATGTAGTAGATGTACACTTTTTTGCGGAATATACATATTCCTTATCGCCGGATGTTTTAGGAGTATGTTCATTATATAAAATTCCGCCTGATACATATCCTTTTGTAAAGTCGTAAATTGTTCCGTCGCTGTCAACAACGTTGAAATAGTTATAATTCCAACCGCCTTCTTCATCATCATCCCAAGTTACGTCGATATTATACCACTCTGTAACCCCGTTGTTTTCAAGACCTATCTGGTTCCAGGCGTGTCCCCCGCCGTTTCCGTCACCTGTGATATACATAACATCAATATCAAGGGCATTCATAAAGAGCTGGAAACATTTTGCATATGATTCACATACAGCTCTCTGATCAAGAATAAGACCTGAGATATCGTGTGCGTGAGGTCCTTCTAAGTCGTATACCGTCTGTTCGCAAAGGTAGTTATGAATATACCATTCTTTTGAATATTCATTATCATAATCCTCTGCGCCTTCAAGAACAGATTCGATTTCGGCGAAAAGTTCTTCCTTGACCTGCATTCTGGCATCGCCATCGGCATAGTCAACTGATCCTGCATCAAGCAAGAACTGGATTGCAGTAAAATTCGTAGAATTCTTCCAGGAAAGATATCCATGGCCTAACCAGAAGAATTGTGGGTTATCGTTCTTGAGTGCCATATATACTGTGAATAAAGAATCTTTATCAACATCAGCAATAGGAATCGAGCACTGTAACTGAGGGAAATAATAATCACCGTATTCGCTGATATATTCGGCGTCATATTCCGCACTTTCGTCAATAGTGCAAGCCATATCATAAAGCGCATCATAAGCTTTTTTCTGATCAGTTGTAAGTGAATTATATCCTACAAGACTACTGTATCTGGAGTATGATGAAGAATATGATGAATAATATTTAGAAGTTTCTACGCGTGTCGGGGCACCATCGTCTGTTTCTTCTTCAACACATTCAATAACATAGTATTCGTAAGGAAGTAACCCCTCACCCTCAGCATCAGAAATGAAGTGTTCTACGATAACTTCGTTCTCCGGAATTTCTTCGATAACGCCTGTTTCTTCAGGTGTCTCTTCGGTAACGCCTGTTTCTTCAGGTGTCTCTTCGGGAATGCCTGTTTCTTCAGGTATTTCTTCGGGAATGCCTGTTTCTTCAGGTATTTCTTCGGTAACGCCTGTTTCTTCAGGTGTCTCTTCAGGAACGCCTGTTTCTTCAGGTATTTCTTCGGTAACGCCTGTTTCTTCAGGTATCTGTTCTGTGATTTCCGTAGTCGCACCATCGGATAACGAAAGATCATCTGTTGCAAATACTGTCAAAGCAGATGATGAAACCATCATTGTTGCAAGTAACAACGAGAAAATTCGTTTTCTTATGATGCCGAATTTCTTCTTTCTCATATCTGTTCCTCCTGTTTTCTGAAAAATTGCTATATAGCAATAATTATACATTATAAATTATATCACCTTTCAGAAAAAAAGTAATATTTTTTTAAAAAAATTGTTATTATATCCAAAAGAAGTGGTATAAAAATCACCTTTTTCACAATTCATTCTTTTCTGCTGTAAAAAATCGACGTATTTTCCTTACGCAGATATCTTATATATTGACATTTCTGGTGATTTATCATATAATATATTGGCGACTTTTATATCTTGGAAGGATTGACATATTATGATAAGCAACAACATTCTTGAGGTTATAGGGCATACTCCCCTTATCCGCCTCAACCGTATGGTCGATGATGACAGTGCGGAAATTCTTGTAAAATTTGAGGGACTCAATGTAGGCGGTTCGATAAAGACAAGAACAGCATACAATATGATCATAACCGCAGAAGAACAGGGTATCATCAACAAAGACACAATTATCGTTGAACCCACAAGCGGAAATCAGGGCATAGGTCTTGCGCTTATCGGTGCTGTTAAAGGATACAAGACAGTTATTATAATGCCCGACTCTGTAAGTGAAGAAAGAAGAATGCTTGTTCGCCACTATGGCGCTGAGGTCATTCTTGTTCACGACGCAGGAAACATAGGCGATTGTATTGAAGAATGTCTTAAAACGGCTCAGCGTATGAAGGATGAAAACCCCAATGTATTCATCCCTCAGCAGTTTGAAAACCCCGCTAACCCCTTAGCTCACAAGCACCACACAGGTCTTGAAATTGTTGAACAGGCAGGAAAGGAAATCCACGGTTTCTGTTCGGGAATAGGCACAGGCGGAACAATAAGCGGTATCGGTGAAACACTCAAAGCGCTTTATCCCGATATCGAAATATGGGCGGTTGAACCTCAGAACGCCGCTATTCTCGCAGGTGGAACAATAGGAACTCATCTTCAGATGGGAATAGGCGATGGCATAATACCCGAAAACTTAAATCAGAATATTTACAGCGAAGTTTATATAGTAACCGATGAAGAAGCTATCGAAACCGCTAAAGACCTCGCCCGCCTTGAAGGAATTATGTGTGGCATTTCAGCGGGAACAAACGTTGCTGCCGCTAAGAAACTTGCTAAAAAACTCGGCAAAGGAAAAACAGTTGTAACTGTTCTTCCCGATACTGCTGAAAGATACTTCTCAACTCCACTTTTTGACGGAGAATAACTTTTGAATACAAAGCAAAAGACTATCGTAAGAAATTACGATAGTCTTTTTTATTTAACTTTTATTTTCAGAAAACTGTTTATGAACATCCTCGACCTTATCACGAACAGAAAGGAAAATTTCTGCAATCATCGGGTCAAAATCCTCGCCACTGCCCTTTTCGATTATCTCAAAACATTTATCCATAGGCATAGCATCTCGATAACAACGCTTTTCAGAAATCGCATCGAAAACATCGGCAACAGCCATAATTCTTGCACAAAGCGGAATTTCATCGGCTTTAAGCCCGTCGGGATATCCTCTGCCGTTCCATTTTTCGTGGTGATAACGGGCAACTTCAAACGCCATTCTTCTGAAATCCTCATCGCCTAAATTACGGAACGTTTCTCTTATTATATCCCCGCCGTTTTCAGCGTGTTTTTTCATTGTTGCAAATTCTTCATCGGTAAGTTTTCCGGGTTTCTGAAGAACAGCATCGGGAACGGAAACCTTTCCTATGTCGTGCATAGGTGCGGCTTTTAAAAGATTTGTCATATAATCTTTTGTAAGCGTTTCTTTATGATAACCTCTTTTTCTGAGCTCATCGGCGATAATTTCAACATAACGACTCGTTCTTTTTATATGTCCGCCTGTGTTGTTATCACGGTTTTCAATAAGGTTCGCAAAGCTCATAACAGTTTCTGTATGGAAATGTGAAAGTTCTCTTATCGCAGGATTTTCAAGATTGAGATATATTCCTAAAATAAATATTGTTACTGCAATACTTGAAATAAGCGTTTCGGGAAAAATCATCTGAACCGCCGTTACTACCGCCAGAACAAGAAGATATGTAAATATACTCATTCTCTTATGACTTTCGATATAACGCCATCTTCTGAAAAAAGCGATAACCGACATAACGATATAAACCGCCGCCATGATAAAACAGGTGTATGCCGAAAGCCCCATTGAATAGTTTGTTGTGTTGCCTGTTTCGTATCTGAGGTTACCTATACCGATAACTACTATTATTACATTTATTACAAAGGGAAGTCCTATAAGAAAACGCTTTCTGTTTTCTTCGGGGAAAGCACCCGTTATACTAAGCATATAGATAAAAAGTGCGAATATTACAAAATCAAGGCTTATTAAGAAAAAACCGTGTAATATCTTATTAAATGAAGTATCTATAAGTGAGGGAACATTTACCGTAAACGCAGTTATGCCGTCAAAAATGATACTTATTATCCCAAGGGCTAAAAGATGATCAAAGATTTTATCTCTTTCATTCGGCTTATACTTTTTTACATCCCTTATATAAACTACCATTATATACATAAGCACAGCAAGACAACCGACCTGCAGTTTTATGTGTTGCATAAAAAATTTCCCTCCCCGATATTTATGTTATTTTTATAGTACAACAAAAACAAAATGATTTCAAGATTTTTTTAAAACTATGCAGAATTGTTCCGCTTTTATATTTTTTGCACAGTAAACTTTGCAAAATATGACAAGTTTTATGTGCAAAACATAGAAACGCAAAGAAAACTTGGCAAAACCGTTGACAAGTGAACTTGGCAATGGTATGATGATGTTGTTGTTAAGAAAACTTGGCAACAATATTCGGACAAAACAGATTTAAACATAAAGGAGAAATTATTATGACAAAGGAAGAAATCCTCGAAAAAAGCAAGAAAGAAAACAAGAATAAAGATATAGCTACAATAGAAGCTGAAAAGAAGGCAGGTTCTTTCGCACTGATAACCTGTTCAATCGCCGCCGCAATACTCTGGTTCATAGAAGTTTTTATCACAAAAGAAGTAAACCACAGCTTATGGCTTGTTGTTCTCATCGCTAACGCTGCTATGCATTTTCACCTCTTTTTCACTATGAAAAAGAAGAGAAATCTTATCCTCGCTATTTTATGGACAATTTCATCCATCGCTGTTCTTTTCATAACAATTTCGGTTTTTATGTATAAGTCGATATTATAATCGGAGGTTTGAATATGGAAAACAGTTTAACACTTAAAAATCACCTCAAAGAGATAAGAACAGAAAAGAAAATCTCACAAGCCGAACTCGCCGAAATGGTAGGTGTTTCAAGAAACACGATAAGCTCGATAGAAACGGGACAGTTCAACCCGACGGCGAAACTTGCCCTCATTCTCTGCATTGCGCTTGACAAGAAATTTGAAGATATTTTTTATTTTTAATTACTGTAAATATAATAAAAAAGTCCCCTTTTATCATAGGGGACTTTTTTCGTTATCTTTCGTATCTCATCCACAAAGAACCATCATCCATTTTTTCGGACGAAACAAATTCAAACTCTGTTACAGAAGATTCATAGAAAAGCGGTTTGTCGTCTTTATCGGCAATAACGGGGGTTACAATGAGACTTAATTCATCAACACAACCCGCTTTTAAAAACGCACCGTTTATTATACTTCCGCCTTCTAAAAGAAGTTTCTTTATTTGGAATAAATCATAGAGTTTTGAGAGTGCGAGATTTATATCGATATCATCTTTTCCCGCAAAGATATATGAAACGCCGATACTCTTATAATAAGCGAGTTTTTCTGCGGGTGTTTTTTCTGTTAAAACCTCAATGATATGGCAGTTATCATAACCTTCGTCGGAGTCGTGAATCACATTTTCTTTCCAGCCGACATTTCCGAGTCTATCAAAAGAAACGGCATAATAACTATGCTTCATAGCGACATAATCTTCA
>JAGAJQ010000203.1 GCA_017828955.1 Oscillospiraceae bacterium | reverse complement strand
CGAAGAAGATGGAATATTCGTAACGAATGATAAAGAAGGAGAAGAATTTCCTGACTTGTTTTACGTTTCTGCTTACATCCCAAAGGAAATTCAGCTTCTTATTTATCCTGATTTTTCTGATTGGAATGGCGACGAGTATTATACTGAGTATTTTAGTTCAACAGGCGACCTGTGCGATGCACTTTCTACTTTTATAAACCGAGAATTTGATACTCCCAACGCTGTTCAGCGTTATGCAGAAGTAATCAATGGAATAATCGTAGATATATACGACGAATATAAGGTAGATGCTTATTTTAACATCTATACATATAAATTCGAAGAATAAAGAACGAATCCCCGTCTGAATACCAAAATAGTATATCAGGCGGGGAAATTCAAGAAAAAGGAGTAAAAATATGTATTTAAGCATTAAAGATATTATCACAAATGCAATGGATGGGCTTGACAGAGCTCGGGAAAGACTTGTTGAGCTTGGAGAATTCAAAAAAGATGCCTTGACTGATGATGAAGTTCTTATGGAAGATATGACAAACGCCGAACTTGATTTGGATGAACTTGGTTGGCGAATTGAGTTTGCTCTTATTCTTGCCGTTTATGCAGGCTATGAAAATGCAAAACGAGATTACGAATTCGACTGTGATAACGCTGAATGGCGAAATAAATTCATCGAAATTGCAAGTCAGGTGGATATCTATCTTGATGACGACCGCATCGACAGTGAATGGGCGTACAATACAGCAAGTGAAATTGTAAAAAATATGTTTGAAAAAGGAGAATAATAATGGGTTGGACAAGTTATCACGCAGATTTTTATAAGAATGGTAAAGTTGACCGCAAGGCCGAACTTGACCATACATACAATTACGAAAACGAAAATCAGACCGTTCGGGTTCTGAAGTCTTCAATGGTAGGCAGCACATATTATGCTGCTGTTGAAGTTGTTCCAAAGAATGGCGAAGATAGAAGCGTAACTGCTGCCGTTGTTCTGACATCTACAGATATGAAGGATTGGTACAATTTTTCCTGCAAGTGTATGGATGAAACCTGTGGTCCCGGTGAATCAGAGTGTCCAAAGAGTATTTTAAAACTTCTCACTCCTACGACATACGAATACGCAAAAGCTTGGCGTAAGCGTTGTTGGGATAATCTTGAGAAAAAGAACTCTCCTCTGTCCCTCGGAAAACTTCCTGTCGGAACAAAAATCTCATTTGTCAGAAACGGGGTAGAAATTGTTCTTGAAAAGAAAGCTCCTAACTATCAGTTTAAGACAACTTGGTGGTATAGAGCAAGCAATAACACGTATTTTCAGAAAAAGTATTTACCTACTGAATTCACAATCGTTGCAGACTAACTTTTAAAATTTTAAAAAAGAGAGGATTACTCCTCTCTTTTTTCTTTTTTACGCACGAAACAGGTTGTTCCGTAGTAAATATATTCTTCTTTTTGAATGATATCTGCACGTTTTTTTTGTGTATTTTCCGAAAAGATAATTTTCTGGTCTGAAATCAAAAACACAATATCTTTAACAGAAATCTGGATTTTTTTCTTTATTTTAGGGCAAAAATAAGAAATTCTATAAGAATAACCTGTCTTTTTTTCAAAATAATAATTATCAGCAGTATTTATAATTTCGTCGGTAATCATCTCTTTTATTTTTAAAAAATCTTCGTCTGCTGTCGGATCTTTATATTTAAACGTACTGCCAAGATGTTTTTCGCATTTTTTAAGTAAATCAGCTCCCGTAAGAGTAGTTTGAGAACGGGCAGGGGATACAGATGTAAGAATATGCGTGGAAGTTGTCTTAAAAGTCGATATTTTATAAGAAATTGGCGTCATTTTATTACCCGTATCTTGAGAAAGATTGTAAATATAATCATTTGTGCTGCAAATTTCGCCATTTATTTCGGAAATTATCGCTTCTGCTTGTTCTAAAGATGAAACCACAACAACCGCCTTTACTTTCTTATTTCTTAAATACGTTAATGGCTCACGAAAAACGTGTAAATCGGCGATTTTTTCATCTTTGTATTTTTTTAAAATTTTAAAAATATTGTCGTGAGCGTCATTTCTTCTTTGAAAACATAATTTAGAGTATTCATCTGACGTTATTTTTTTCAAAAAATCACTTCCTTACATATAAAATATACCACAATTATATATAAGGTGTCAAGAAATATAATAAAGAAATACTATATTCTTGTGGATTTTTATTTTTTAAAAATCCGTTTTTCTTTTTTTGCTGATAAGGTGTAAAATCGAATTTATACCAATATTATAAAGTATCCATAATATTTATTTTTTTGAAAAACCATTTTTTTAAGGAAAAAGAACGTAAATTTTATAGCCTACTGCTTAATGACGCTCAGAGCCGTGGGGATGAAAACCAAAAATCTCGAAAAAATTCCCTTCTCCGCTTTTTTTCTTACGTGTAGTTAGTATCGAAAAATGAGAATTTTTAAATACAATGTGGGAAAAATGGCTATTCTACGTCGTTTTTAAGCTATGTGTAACACGTAAGAAAAGTAAAAAAATCAAGAAACGACGCTTTTTTTCTTACGTGTAGTTAAACGAAAGCAGGCATCAGAAT
>JAGAJQ010000202.1 GCA_017828955.1 Oscillospiraceae bacterium | reverse complement strand
TGCTCTTCCGATCTCCTGCGAAAAGCCTTCAGACTGAGAAGCACTTGTTCCCATAGACTCGCCCATAGAAATATTTACAGATGAACCTTCGGAAAAACCGTAACTTGTTGTTTGTGATGTACCCTCAGAAAGTGTATGAGATGTGCCTGTTGTGTGACCGATAGTTGTACCCTGTGTCTGTCCTACGGTTGTACCCTCAGTTATTCCCTTTGTAATACCATTTGTAATACCTTCGGTTACACCCTCTGTTGTTCCGATAGTTCTGCCTGTTGTATAACCTTCAGACAAACCGACAGATTCACTGTAAGAAGTGCTATCACTTTCACTTGTTCCTACCGAATGACTAATACTCTCAGATGTGCTGTCTGATACACCATCGGAAGCACCGAGGCTCGAACCATGATTTCCTGCAAACATAACAGGAATATTGATACCTGCGGATAAGCTGTTACTTCCCTGCATAATGGATGCCCAGTCAGTCTGCTTTCTGGAAGTTAAAGAAAGCCAGTTCTCAAGAACTTTATATTTAATAGGAGAAGAAAGTGTAAGAGCAATAAAATCGTGACCTGAAAGACCAACAGCAAACTCTTCAGAAGTATCCTCAGAGGTTGTATCTCCCGCCTTACTTGCCGCACCATTATCTCCGACCGAATTTTTTGAATTTCTTTCTGAGCCGGCATTTTTAGCCGCAGGAATACCACGAATCATTTCTATATACTTCATATTCGCCATTTTTTCACGAACCCATTCCGCTTCTTCCTGAGTAAGCAAGCCATATTCAATAGAACGGAACGAACCCTGAATAACCGCAATAAGTCCCGCAAAATCGCTGTCTGCAATTTCTTTAGCGTCCTGAACTGTTTTTGCAACGCCCTGAACACCATACAACTGCATAAGACCAAGAGCCCTTTTATCTCCGGTATTTTCAATTCTTGCCATCATAGAAATAGCTTCAACGTGATTTTCCCAAAGAGCAGCGTTAATCTGAGTCTGTTTATCCATTAACTTCTGAGACTGTTTTAATGCGTCAGGAATTTTTACAATTTTCAAAAGTTTTACCGCCTTAAAAAGATGTAAAATCTCTCCATTACGGTCCTTTTTTTCAAATTCGTAAATAATATAGTCCATCAGCATCTTTTCAATCTTGTATTCAATGCTACAATTGATAATTTTTAACTCATTTTCTGAAGTTTGTGTTCTTGGAAACACATACTTGTCAATGAGTGATGTAACTAAAGAACCCATAACAATTCCTCCTTACATTCTATCGTTGTAATCAAATCTATCCTCTTTTTTCTGAGGATTATTTTCTCTGTAATCACGAAGTTCTGCAATCTGCTGCTTCTTTGTCTTGTTATTATTGAAAATTCCGCATTTCTGAACAACCCAAGTGATATATCCCGCCGCTGTTCCGAATTTCGCTATTGTCGAAATATAGGTAAGGAAATTACCTAATGTAATCAACGCAGCATCAGGATTTGTTACGGAATTTATCTTGTCAACAAGTGCAACTTTAACAAGTAAATCGTAGAAAAAAATTGTGACCAGATACAAAATAAAAACTTTTTTGAATTGTTTAAATATTGTTTCACGGTCTTCTTTTGCTTTTATTACACCAATCGCAGTAATAATTGTCATTATTAAACAACAAAGGTTCATAAAAGTATATAATGAAGTTTGAAAAGATACCGTTACAACCCATAAAATAAGCATAAAAACATATGCCCCAATGGTTTTTAAATTATCTTTAACCTGATAATATAATCTGTCATTGGAATATCGGAGAATTTCCGATTCATTACGCTTCATAATAAAACTCCTTTCTTGCTTTAATAAATATTTCTGTCGTCATTAACGTATTTATCCTCGCCATCCTTAATTTCAATAACTGCAATAAGGATAAAAACGCCTAT
>JAGAJQ010000022.1 GCA_017828955.1 Oscillospiraceae bacterium | reverse complement strand
CGCTCTTACTGTTATGTCATCATATACAGGCGTATTCGACGGACAGGGATTCGTTATCAGAAATCTTACTCTCGGGGCTACTCCGAGAGATCCTGAAGCAGACCGAGTTTCCGCTATGTTCATAAATTTCGGCGGAACAATGAAAAACGTAGGATTTGTCAATGTAAACTCTACCAACACAATGACATCGGCAAACGCTGCTGTTGTTGCTTTAAGAGCGACATCGGGCGCTTCGATTTCAAACTGTTTCATAATAGACTCAACCATAACAGGAAAAACTTCGGCCAGAACAGGTTATTTTGTTGCGGGAAGCTTTAATGTAACATCATGTTATGTAGGCGGAACAATGACCCATGGAAACGGTATTTCAAACACCAATGGAGCAAGAAGAATAACTTCTCCCGCGGGTTGTACAACAGCGGTACTTGAATCACTCAACAACGCAAGCAACGGTCTTACATGGTATAAGGATACCGCACCCGACTATTCAAACTATGGATATTTTTCAATGAAGCCATCAACTCCTGTTGAGTTCTATAAATCAACAACACAGAAATTCACAGGTAATGAGCTTTCGTTCGGCGGAGGAAAAGCAAACGCTGATACTTATGCCGTTATCGAAGGAAATGTAATTTACGCCCCCGATAACGACCCTACTGTTCCGAGAAAAACATTCCTCGGTTGGTCGCTTGATCCTGACAGTGAAACTCCTATGGATCTTGCTACATATACCGTCGATGAAAGCGACTTTGAAGACGGCGTTCTTAAGATTTATGCAGTATGGGATTTCAACCCCGTTTATATGATTAAATTCATTGACAGGAACGGAAACGAAATAGACCTTGATACAAATCCCGACGATGATGTAACAAAATTTGTAACAGATGAAATAAACGCAGGGAAAGCTTTCACAGATTTCTTCAGTGAAGGAGATATCCCCGAGGAATCGGAATCTGACGCGGGTTATGAATTTGACGGATGGTACAGAATTGATACTGATGAATTATGGGATTTTACCACCTCAACAGTCGCAAAGAGTGAGTATTCAGGCGATGAAACAGAAATGACCATCGAACTTGAAGAAAGATATATTCCGATAGAATACGGAATCACTCTTGACACAAACGGCGGAGAAGTAGCCGGAGACAATCCTATCATCTATACAATAGAAGATACAGACATTACCCTTCCTGAGCCTGTAAGAACAGGTTATACATTCGCAGGATGGAAGGTAACCGCAAGTGATTTTACAGATATCGTTCCTGTAGGAGATGATATTGTAACTGTAATTCCTCACAATGCACTCAGTAATATTACTGTTACTGCACAGTGGAACGCCATCACTTATACTGTCAAGTATGATATAAACGCAACTACATATATTGCTGATGATAGTGAAGAAACAGAAACATCAACCCACACATATGATATTTCTTCTGCACTTTCAGAGAATAAGTTCAAGAGAAACTACTACACCTTTGAAGGCTGGGCTGTTTCTCCCGACGGAGAAAAGGTCTATAACGACAAGGCGCAAGTTTCAAACCTTACAGACACAGATGGCGGAGAAGTTACTCTTTATGCTG
>JAGAJQ010000201.1 GCA_017828955.1 Oscillospiraceae bacterium | reverse complement strand
TTCTTTAACAATCGGGTGGTTTATAAACAAGTGCAGTATAGCCTTGTCCTGTTTGTTGAAACGGGGCAGGCTTTTTTATTTGTGTTAAAAATTTTATTGGGGTGATAAAAATGTTGAAGGAAGCTCTTGAAAAAATCGGAGCAGAAGCAGAAGCCGAACTCAAAAACATTTCCGACAGCAAACAGCTTGAGGATTTAAGAGTAAGACTTCTTGGTAAAAAAGGCGAACTTACAGCTATCTTAAAGCAGATGGGTGGTCTTTCTGCTGAAGAACGTCCTGTTATCGGACAGCTTGCAAACAAAGTGCGTGCCGATATCGAAGAACAGATCGAAGCGAGAAAGATAGCTCTCAAGGACGAACTTACAGCTAAAAAGCTCAAAAGCGAAGTAATCGACGTTACTCTCCCCGGAAAGTCACAGAAGGTCGGAAAACTTCATCCTATTACAATCGTTCTCAACGAAGTAAAGGATATCTTTACAGGAATGGGCTTTGATATTGTTGACGGCCCCGAAGTTGAAACAGACCACTACTGTTTCGAAGCACTCAATATGCCCAAGTCACACCCTGCAAGAGATACACAGGATACTTTCTATATCAACGAAAACGTTGTTTTGAGAACACAGACATCAAGCGTTCAGATAAGAACAATGGAAAACAGAAAGCCTCCTATAAGAATTATTTCTCCCGGTCGTGTTTATCGTTGCGATACAGTTGACGCAACACATTCACCCCTTTTCCATCAGATCGAAGGCCTTGTTATCGACAAGGGAGTTACAATGGCTGACCTTTGCGGAACTCTCGAACTTCTCATGAAGCGTCTTTACGGCGATGATTGCAAAATCCGTCTCCGTCCTCATCATTTTCCATATACAGAACCTTCGGCAGAAGTTGACGTTATGTGTTATAACTGTAACGGAGCGGGTTGTCCTCTCTGTAAGAACGAAGGCTATATCGAACTTTTAGGCGCAGGAATGGTACACCCCAAGGTTCTCGAAGGATGTGGCATTGACCCCGAAGTTTACAGCGGTTTTGCGTTCGGTGTAGGTCTTGAAAGAATAGTTATGCGTCGTTTCGGTATTACCGATATGCGTCTTCTTTATGAAAACGACCTTCGTTTTCTTGAACAGTTTTAAGGGAGGGTTTTAAAGATGGATTTATCTATGAAGTGGCTTTCTGATTATGTAAAAGTCGATGAGCCTATAAAAAAATTCTGTTATGATATGACAATGAGCGGTTCAAAGGTTGAACGTTTCGATACAGAAGGCGAAGAAATTTCAAATGTTGTTGTCGGAAAAGTTCTTTCTGTTGTTCCTCACGAAGATTCTGATCATCTCGTAGTATGTCAGGTTGATGTCGGAAAGGGCGAACCTATCCAGATAGTAACAGGTGCACAGAATATCCACGGCGGAGAAGTTATCCCCGTAGCACTTGATGGTTCAACACTTCCCAAGGGCATTAAAATCAAGAAGGGCAAACTCCGTGGCGTTGAAAGTAACGGTATGCTTTGTTCACTCGGCGAACTCGGTCTCACAGTTCACGATTTCCCATATGCTATCGAAGATGGTATCTTCGTTTTACAGGACGAAGAAGGTTGTGAACCTATAAAGATAGGCGAAGATATCCGCGATGCAATCGGTCTTAACGATACCTGCGTTGAATTTGAAATAACATCAAACCGTCCTGACTGTATGTCTGTTATCGGTCTTGCAAGAGAAGCAGGAGCTACATTTGATGTTCCTGTTGATATCAAAAAGCCTTCTTATAAGGGTGTTGACGGCGATATCGATGCAGACCTTTCTGTCGAAGTGAAGAACACAGAACTCTGTACAAGATACGCAGCAGCACTCGTCAAGAATGTTAAAATCGGTCCTTCACCCCGTTGGATGAGAGAACGTCTCAGAGGATGCGGAGTAAGACCTATCAATAACCTCGTTGACATTACAAACTATGTAATGCTCGAATATGGTCATCCTATGCACGCATTTGACCTCCGCTATGTTTCAGGCAACAAAATCGTTGTAAGAAACGCAGACAAGGGTGAAAAGATTACAACTCTCGATGGAATCGAAAGAGAACTTTCAGAAGAAATGCTCGTTATCGCAGACGCTGAAAAGCCCGTTGCCGTTGCAGGTGTTATGGGCGGGGAATACAGCGGAATTATGGACGATACAACAACAGTTGTATTTGAAGCCGCTTGCTTCAACGGTGCATCTGTAAGAACAACTGCAAAGAAACTCGGAATGAGAACAGACGCATCTTCAAGATTTGAAAAGGGTCTTGACGCAGAAAACTGCTATGACGCACTTATGAGAGCTTGTCAGCTTGTTGAAATGCTCGGCGCAGGCGAAGTTTTAACAAAGATTATCGACAAGGATTATTCCGATAAGGCACCCAAGTGCGTTGATTTCGACAGTAAATGGATAAACAACTTCCTCGGAACAGATATCCCTGAAAGCGATATGATCAAATATCTCGATAAGTTGGGTTTTGAAGTAAAAGACGGCAAGGCTTACGCTCCCAAGTGGAGAATTGATATCGAGGTAAAAGCTGACATCGCAGAAGAAGTTGCAAGAATCTATGGTTATAACAACATTCCTCTTACAATCATCAGAGGTGTTGCTCAGGCTAAACTCACTCCCGAACAGAAATACACAAGAAAGCTTGAAAGAACAATGCTTTCAATAGGTTGCAACGAAATCTCAACATATTCATTCGTTTCTCCTAAAAACTTTGATAAGATAAGAATCCCCGCTGATTCTCCTCTCAGAAAAACAGTTGTTATCACAAACCCCTTAGGCGAAGATACATCTGTTATGAGAACAACAATCATTCCTTCAATGTGTGAAGTTTTAGCGAGAAATTATAATTACAGAAACGCCGAAGCAAGACTTTACGAAATCGGAAACGAATATATCCCCGTTTCGGGTAAGGAACTTCCCGATGAACCTGCAAGACTCGCTATCGGTATGTATGGAAATAATGTTGATTTCTATGACATCAAGGGCGCTGTTGATGAAATTATGGAAGAAATGGGCATTATGGATTACGATGTAACTGCTTGTGCAGAAGGTTGCCCCATTGAAGAATATGTTGCTTTCCATCCCGGAAGAAGCGCTATCGTTACAAAGGGCGATACAGTTCTTGCTATTATGGGTGAACTTCATCCCGAAACTCTCGAAAACTACGAAATAGGCGTAAAGGCTTATGTTGCAAAACTTCTCATCCCCGAAATGATGAGCGTTTCCGTAACAGAAAAGACATATAAGCCTCTTCCCAAATTTCCTGCAACAACAAGAGACCTTTCTGTTGTATGTGATGACAGCATCACAGTTGCATCACTCGAAAAGGCAATAAAGAATGCAGTCGGAAAAATTCTCGAAAAGGTAACACTCTTTGATGTCTATAAGGGTTCACAGATTGCAGAAGGGAAGAAGAGCGTTTCGTTCTCAATCTCAATGCGTTCTATGGAATCTACTCTTACAGACGAACAGGCAGATGCCGCTATGAAGAGAGTTCTTAAAGCAATGACAGAATTCGGTGCAGAACTCAGAGCATAAAAAATAAAAAATCCCCGACAGATTTCATCGTCTGTCAGGGATTTGTTTTTATTCATCTTTATTTATTTCTGATTCGTTTTCGGATTTTTTGTTTTCGCAAAATTCACTCATATTTTCTTTCCAATTGCCTTCTTTTGAAAGCATATCCTGAAAAGCCTTGAAATCGGGGTTGTCGCTTTCAGTAAGAAAAGCTTGTCGTATCCTCAGTTGTTCTATAAAAGAGAAAATAATATCTAAAATAAGCATTGTAATTCCTATGTAAAGACAGGATTTTACAGATATTCCGACAATAAGCAGAATAACTCCGGGAATAAAAAGCCAGAAGAATCTGAAAAATATATTTGTAATAAATCCTATTATAAACAACTCTTTAGGGTATCTTCTTTTGCCCATAAAACCTCCTTCTGTTTACAAGCACTTAACGTTTATATCAAACCAATTATACCATATACTGTCAGTCGGATAAACAATATCAAAAATTCTTCATACCAAAATTTTCTTTGAAAAATTGTATATTGTAACCAATTTGTAATTTTTCTATTGTTTTTTGATAGCTTTTGGGGTATAATACCCCTATAACTTAAACTGATTCAGGAGGGATTATAATGAACGAACAGACAATGACCTTTTCTGTAAAGGCTGAAAAAGATGACGAAATGCAGAGAACGCTTATGGCGGTTTATGACGCACTCAAAGAAAAGGGTTATAATCCCATAAACCAGATTGTAGGCTATATTCTTTCTGAAGACCCTACATACATCACAACATACAACAACGCAAGAAGCCTTATCCGTCATCTCGACAGAGACGAACTTTTACAGGCGCTTGTAAGATCTTATCTCAATGCCTAAAACAGTATCCACTCTTTGCTTAAAAGGGTGGATATTTTTTGTAAAAAAATCCCCTTTATTTGTAACCAAATTGTAATCGCATTCTGCAAAAAAATATGCTAAAATATAAATAGGATAAAAAATATCCCTTTTCACAAAATAAAAACAGAGCGTTTTGCTCGTTAAGTTAAAAGAAAAGGAGGAATTATATGAAATACTTTTTCCCTGTTATTCTCTGTTTTGCAATGATGATGACATCCTGCTCCGAACTCGACCCGCAGAATGTGAATTACGGCTGGGAAGAATCAACCGAAGCACAGCAGGTTATGGGAACGCCCGTAGAAGAAACCGAACCTATTGTTTCAGAACCTGAGATAACAATTTTTTCTGAAACCGAGCCTTTACAGACTCTTCCTGAAATAGAAGTTCCTTATATTTCAGATGAAGAACTTGTCTGTCTTGATAATACTCAGTGTGGTTACGGTCAGGGCGTTCAGTTTGATGAAAACGGAAGACCTTACGGCGCTACACAGTTCAACGATAAATACAGCAAATATTCAGCATATGCGGTAAATAATACCGACGACAATACAGTCTGGCTGACATTCGATTTAGGCTATGAAAACGGCTATACAGAAAAAATCCTTGATACACTTAAAGAAAAAGATGTAAAAGCGATTTTCTTTGTAACAGGCGGTTATTGTAAATATGCCGATCCTGCTATAATCCAGCGTATTATCGATGAAGGACACGTTCTCGGAAATCACGGACAAAACCATAAATCACTCGCAAGTTTACTTGATGTTTCGGTAGAAGACGCCGAAAAGGAACTTACAGAAATCGAAGATTATATCCTTGAAACTTATGGTTATGAAATGAAATATATGCGTCCGCCCGAGGGAGTTTATTCCGAAAGAGCATTGGCACTTGCTCAGAGAATGGGTTATAAAACTCTTTTCTGGAGTTTTGCCTATGCCGATTGGGATGTAAATAATCAGCCCGATAAGAGCGAAGCTTTCAACAAAATCACAGCAAATCCCCATAGCGGACAGATAATCCTTCTTCACGCTGTTTCCGAAACAAATACAGCGATTTTAGATGAAGTTATCGATGAATACCGCCATAACGGATATGAATTTACTGTTCCTGCAAACTAAATAAAATCGGAGAGGGAAATCCCTCTCCGATTTTTCTTTTTATCGGCAGCAGTCTGAGTCGCAAACGAATGAGTTGCAGTCTGTGCACTGACATTCTGTAGGGTTAGCTTCGTGAGTTCCGATCTTTACAACATCGAGTGAGCAATAACCCTCAGATTTTACATTGTACTTGCAGTTTCCTACTGTGCATTTGATACTTTTGTTCATCTTCATAATAAAAATCCTCCCAGAAAAATTTACTTCGATTTCAGGTTTTATCGGAGTACAGATTTAGTATCTACACTTTTTGAATAAAAATTCCTTGATTTTTATGAAAAAAACTGACAAAATTACTTAAAAACTATTGAACATTATGTATTAGTATGGTATAATCATCATATTGATATGTATGTCTTTTATTTACATAATTTTTCGGAGGTATTTTTATGAGACTTCTTACCCGTTCCGACTTTGACGGACTTGCTTGTGCCGCACTTCTCAAGGAAGTAGGTATTATCGACAACTGGAAATTTGCTCACCCTAAGGATTTACAGGATGGTATAGTTGAAGTAACAAAGGATGATGTTCTTGCGAATGTTCCTTATGTTGAAGGATGCGGAATGTGGTTTGACCATCACTCAAGTGAATTCGAAAGAAACGAACTCGAAGGAAAATACAGCGGTGAAAGCCGTCACGCTCCTTCTTGCGCGAGAATTATATATGAATATTACGGCGGGGAAGATCGTTTCCCTAACTTCACAGATATGATGGAAGCTGTTGACAAGGTTGACTCCGGTCATCTTACTCCTTATGAAGTTCTTCATCCGGAAGGCTGGATTCTCATAGGCTTTATTATGGACCCCAGAACAGGCCTCGGAAGATTCCGTAACTTTACAATAAGCAACTATCAGCTTATGGAAAAACTCATCGATTGTTGCCGCACAATGTCAACAGAAGAAATTCTCGCTCTTGACGACATCAAGGAAAGAATTGATCTTTATCGTGAACAGGCTGACCTTTTCACAGAAATGGTTCATAAATACACAAGAGTCGAAAAGGATGTAATCATAACAGACCTTCGCGGAGTGAATCCTATTTATGCAGGAAACAGATTTATGATTTACAGCCTCTATCCCGAACAGAACATCTCTGTATGGATAGTTGACGGTAAGGGTGGAAAGGGATGTTCTTGTGCAGTAGGATACAGCATTATGAACAGAACTTCAAAAGTAAATGTAGGCAAGCTTATGCTTAAATATGGTGGCGGAGGACACCGCGCCGTAGGAACCTGCCAGTTCTCTGACGAAGAGCAGGATGTTCTTATTCCGAGACTTCTCGATGACCTTGTAAATTACGACGAAATTTACGGAGAAATGTGGAAATAGGAATTTGAAAAAATACGCAGCAACTGCTATTTTGCAGTCGCTGCGTTTTTGGGGTTTAATATAGCAGAAAGGAGAGTGTTTTATGAAAGAAATAAGCTATCATATAGCGGGGCTTTTAATGCTTGCTATTATATCTATATGCTATAGTCTCAATAAAAAAACTCCCCTTTTGCATAATAAATGTTATCTCGTTTTTGTTCTGTCTATTGCTATGACAACGGCGGCTGCTATTTTCACAGACGGAATAACCGATCATATCGGAATAAACACAGTAAAATATATTTCTTATATGGTCTATTTTATAACTCACGTTATGTGTACACCTACGGCACTTCTCTATGTAATGAGCCTCAGAAGAGAACTTGGTGATTTCAACACCAGAGAACGTATAATGCTTTTCGCACCGTTTATTTTCATAGAGATACTTGTTTTCACAAATCCTTTGACAAACCTTATTTTCTCGGTTGAAGATATGGTTTATACACGTGAAAAGGGTATGATATTTATCTATGTTATCGCATTTTACTATATGATTTGTATAGTGGCATATACCCTTGTTCACCGTAAGCATTACTCAAGATCCGTAATTGTTGCGATAACAGCCCTTGTCGGAATAATGGTTGCGGCAGCTGCTGTTCAGTTCTTTTTCCCCACTCAGAAAGTTGAGAATTTCGCTCTGTCACTTTGTGCGTTGGCAGTACTTCTCGTTATTCAGAATCCTGTTTCGGTTATAGATACAGAATACGATATCTACAATAAAAACAGCCTTGTTTCTATGCTGAAATACGATTTTGAAAGAAAAAAGAAATTCTATATAATGACAATCGTCATCAATGATTTTGAACATTACAGCAAATCACTCGGAAACGATTTTATTACAAACGCTATAAAACAGATAACAAAAGTTCTTTTCGAAATAGGCGCACAGAAAATTTATTCTGTAAGCCCCGGGGTTATCAGTGTTGAATTTCCGAGCTTCTCTGAAATCAACCGCAAGGTTTCAAGACTCTGCGAAATTTTTGACAGACCCTGGTATTGCGGAACCAGATCTGCAATGCTTCCCATAAGAATATGCGTTGTTGAATGTCCCGAAGATGTAAACGACACAACAACTCTTATAAATATAATTTCCTGGTTTGAAAACAATAAGGAATCTGAAAAAATTCTTTATTTCTCTGAGGTCGATAACAAAAACCTCATGAGAGCGTCTGCGATAAAATCAGCGGTCAAGAAGGTAGTTGAAACAGGCGAATTCGGAATAAGCTATCGTCCTGTATATTCTTTTGACGAAGATAATATCTCTTATGTTGAATCAGAACTTTACATAACAGATGACGTTATAGGAATAATATCAGATGCGGAATTTTCAGCAGTTGCTGAAAGAAGCGGCGATATGGCAAAAATAGGCGAGGCTGCATTTGAAAAAATCTGCCGATTCATAAACGCTGGTGGTCTTGAAGATAACGGACTTCAGTATATCGAAGTTCCTTTCTCGGTTGTTCAGTGCGTTCAGAATAATATGGCGGAAAGATATCTTTCAGTTCTCGAAAAATATGGTATAGAACCTTCTAAAATCTGTTTCAAGATATCAGAAATAGTTACCGACGAACTTTCTATAATCATAGAAGATTATCTTAATGATCTTCACGAAAAAGGATTTTTATTCTGTTTCAATAATTTTGGTGCAGGAAAATCTGAAATCTCATCTATCTATAATCTGCCGTTCTCTTATGTTAAAATCGCAGACAGCGTTATTTCAGCAGCACTCAGTAACGGAAAAGCCGCTATAATGCTTGAGAGCACACTCAGTCTTATGATGGAACTCGGCATAAAGACAATAGCAGGCGGGGTAGACGGAGAAAACAGTTTCAGAATGCTCAGCAATATGAATTGTCAGTATGCCGAGGGTGATTTCATATCGGGATCCTTTGATAAAAAATCACTTTCGGATTACATAAAATCCTTTGAATCTCCGATGGTAAAAGGAGGCGTAACAGAATGATTACACTGTATAATATGTATTTCGATATATGCGCCTTCTTTACATTTACTCTTCTCCTTATTTACCATATGTTAAAAAAGAAACTGCCTTTTATGCAGTATCGTCTTTATACTCTTCTTATCGTTTACGGTATAGCGACAACTTTCTTTGACACAATGGGCGCTATGGCAATACAGAATCCGTTTGTTACAAGTCCGTTTGTTAAATATTCGATGAATATTCTGTATTACGCATTCGATTGTTTAACGATGATAACGCTTCTTCTTCTTTCACTTTGTCTTGCGAAGATAGATATAAAAATGTCGTTCCATCGTTTTCTTGTGTGGGCACCTTTCACCGCATTCTTTGTTATGCTTGTCACAACAGGTGCTACAAAATTATTCTTCTATTTTGATAAATCAGGCAATTTCTGCAAAGGACTTTTCTTTAATATCGTCTATACTATTCTTTTCTATTATCTTGTTTATATTTTTGTAGTAACGATAGTATACAGAAGAGTTTTCAGTCATAAGCAGATAGTGGCATTCGGCGTTATAATCGCTATGACGATACTTACTGTTGTTATTCAGGCAATTTTCCCGCATATTCTTCTTCAGAATTTCACGGTTTCGCTTTCTGCGGTAATAATGATATTCTTTATTCAGAATCCCGAAGAAGTCTATGAACCTACGGGTGCTATGAAATACAAGATGTTTTCAGAATTCCTTGATTCAGAATTTATTTCGAGAAAGAAATTCCTTGTAATCATCGTTCATATAAGAGATTATCGTATTATTCAGGAAAAACTCGGTTCTGAAAGCGTTGACAGAATTTACAGCGATGTTGTAAAATTCCTTTCAAAGCTTGAAAAGGATTGTATTGTTTCTATGATAAACAACAGGGCATTTGTTATTAAAATAAAGCATATCCCCGATAAGAATCCCGATGATTATGTAAACGCAATCGTTGAAAGATTCAATAACAACTGGAACAACGGAAACGACGTTGCTGTTTTAACACAGCAGACAGCGGCAATAAGATGTCCCGATGATATAAGAAGTATCAGCGAGTATTACGATGCTGTTGAAGCTATTATGGAATTTAAGAACATTAAAAAGACCGTTCTTCAGATTTCTGATATCGTCGATGTAGTTCGTCTTGACGCAATAAGAACAGCAGTAAGAAACGCTGTTACAAACGGTGGATTTGAAGTTTATTATCAGCCTATCTATTCAACAGAAAAGAAGAAGATAATAGCTGCCGAAGCACTTGTAAGACTGATAGATCCCGAAATCGGATTCATTTCTCCTGAAGTATTTATCCCTATGGCTGAAAAAGAGGGGTTTATCCTCGATATAGGTGAGTTTGTTTTTGAAAGTGTATGCCGTTTTATAAGAGACGGAAACATCTGCGATAAAGGTGTCGAATATATCGAAGTAAACCTTTCTCCTGTTCAGTGTATGCAGTACAGACTTGCCGACAGATATATCAGAATAATGAAGGATTACGATGTAAAGCCTGAGAATATTGTTCTTGAAATAACAGAAACCGCGGCTATAGGTTCTCCTGTCAATCTGACAAGAAATGTTGATACATTCGTTTCAAACGGTGTTAAATTCGCACTTGACGATTACGGAACGGGTTATTCAAACCTTTCTTATGTTTATGCATTACCTTTTGATTGCGTTAAGATTGATAAGAGTATTCTCTGGTCATCACTTGATAATCCCAAGGCGTATGCAACCCTTAAAAACACATTCTATATGCTTCAGCAACTCGGAACGGAAGTCGTTATGGAAGGCGTTGAAACGATAGGGCATATCGAAAAACTGCTCGAACTTAAGTGTGATTATTTTCAAGGGTATTACTTCTCTAAAGCGGTTCCCGGCGTTGAATTTTTAGAGTATCTCAATGATTTCTCAATTTCAACAGAACTTTCTTTCGCACATTCAAAATATGATTAAAAAATAAATCTCCCG
>JAGAJQ010000200.1 GCA_017828955.1 Oscillospiraceae bacterium | reverse complement strand
ATATAAGGAAAAAGAGCCTGTTATAAAAAAAGCAAATAAGAAAAAGAGAATAATAATCAAAACTATATTGATTATACTATGCATTTTTATATTTATGCAAACACCGCTTTACGACCTTACTGTTGTAAGTCTGCGTTGGGGCAGACCAATGATATATAAAGGTCATATTCGATCAGGAGCTATCTGGGACCCGAGACCAAGAAAATACATCTCAACTTCTGCTGTCGCATTAGGTGATAATTGGAGATTTGATGATTTTGAAATTCAAAAACCTAATAAACTTATTGTAGCCCCATTTGATATTAAGGATGATTATGGAGATATATATTTCAGAGATAAAATTGCAGAAAAAACCAAGGAACTGATAAAAGATGATTTTTCGGATGCCAAAGTATATGTTCATTGTGGTAGTACACTAAAAGACTATAATTTATTTACAGAAACAGATACTTACATAAAGAATGGTTCAATTGAAATAACCATTTATGCACCTATGAATGACATTACTAAAGATGAAGCAATGGATTTGCTTTATAAATACTCTGATTATTTTGAGGCTATTAAAGGGAAAAAAATAAGATTTTTAAGTATTGTGTTCTTTGAAAATGAAGAAGACTATAAAAATATCAAGATTGTAGATAAAAAAGATCAAAACATCAAGATTTCAGATGAAGATGTATATTTCTATAATCAAAAGTGCTTGTTAGTAACAGTATAATACAAAGGGAGATATAGTTATGTGTATTTCCCTAATAATGATTAAAAATAAAAAATCAATTTAAAAAGGGATGATAAAAATGGCTTTAACAGTTGAACAAATTTTAATGCTTGATAATCTGGTTCGTTATATGGAGAAATAGATATGGAAATTATTCAAAAGATAAAAAACAACGAAATACCACGTAAAAAAATAATAAAAAGTGCAATTATAGCTGTGATAGGGATAATTGTTGTTATAATCTGTTTACTTCATATAAATTCGGATTATAAATACATATTTGATTTTAAGCTCGGTGGTGTAGTAATTACAGGATATAAAATCGACCCTCTTGACACTCCGACTGATTTTGAAATCCCTTCTCATATTTATGGAATGAGGGTTAAGGGAATAGGCAAACGAGCATTTTACGGATATGATTTTACTAAAGTAACTCTTCCTGATGGTCTTGTTAAAATAGGAAACTATGCTTTCGAGTGGTGCGATAGGCTTGAAGAGATAAATATTCCTGACAGTATAAAAATAATAGGTAAAGGGGCTTTTACCAATTGTCATAGTATTAAGTCGATATATATTCCCGATGGGGTTACAAGAATCAGCGCTTTTACATTCAATATCTGTTATTCTCTGAAAGAAATAAGAATTCCCGATAGTGTAGAAAGTATAGGTGTTGGGGCTTTTAGCGGTTGCCGTAATCTCGAGGAGATAAAAGTGCCATATGGGGTTGAACTTTTAAATCAAGATGTATTTAGTGGCTGCTCAAATCTTGAAACAGTAATACTTCCTGATACTATTGTTTATATATCTCCGGGCGGGAGTTCTTTTCGTTATTGCAAAAATGCAGTTGTTATATACAAAGGAGTGAAATATAAAGTATCTGATGATAAACAAATGGATTTGCTTTACGATGCGATATATTGACTTTGATAATTAAAATATAAAAACCTGACAGTTAATGTAGATAATAAAGAAAAATACCCCGTGAAAATTCTTCATAGGGTATTTTTCTTTGTTGATATAGGGATTTTTTTATAAAACATTTGTTCCGTTAACGGTCATTCTGAATTCGAGTTTTAAAAATTCTGCGGCTCTTTTGCATAAAAGCATACGCTGAAGAAATATTTCAAAATATTCGAGAACAGAAGAAATTTCGGTGTCGATAACAACATCGAGCGTAAGAGATTTTTTGTCATCGCTGAGGATAAGCTCTGCCTTTTCAACTGCGTAATTTACACGGTCGTGAATATCGAATTTAATCAATTCGGTATTTCTTACTCTTGAACGCCTGACATCGCATTTGTCGGCTATTATAAGAGCGGCTGAAATCGGATTTATCGGTTGGGCAGTTGATTCATCGTGATTTCCTATAGCAGAAACTATCGTTGAAATATCTTCCGCAGGCATATCCATATGGTCCAAAAGTCTGAATGCCATCATAGCTCCGCTTTGTGCGTGGTCTATACGATTTATTATATTTCCGATATCATGCATAAATCCTGCGATTTTTGCAAGATCACATTCATGCTCCGAATATCCGAGTTTTTCTAAAAGCCATGAAGCGTTTGTGGCAACCTTTTCAACGTGTGCAAACGAATGCTCTGTATATCCGATTGATTTTAATGCTTCATCCGATTTTTCAACATAGGTAATTATTTCTTTATCGTTTCTTATCTGTTTATAAGTAACGCAACTGTCCATTATTTTTACTCCTATACAAGTTTAAAGAAGTTTTCACTTGGTTTTTTGTCAGAAAAATAAACTTCATACCAGATAAGGAAAACAAATATTGTCCATACCTTTCTGCTGTTATCGGCTTTTCCTTCCTTATGGTCATCAAGGTATCCTATAATTGCATCTGTATCAAAGAATTTCTTTGCAATATCACTGCTGAATTTTTCTTTTACAACATTATAGTATTTTTCATCCTTAAGCCAGACTCTAGTAGGAACAGGGAAACCGAGTTTCTTTTTGTTTGCAGTCTGAGGAGGACACGCTCTTAATGCGGCCATTCTCATAGCATACTTTGTGTTTTCCTTTGTAACACGATATTTTGTCGGTATCTTTTCAGCGACTGACATAACCTCTTTATCAAGGAAAGGAACACGAAGTTCGAGAGAATTAGCCATAGACATTTTATCGGCCTTTAAAAGAATATCACCCGTCATCCAGAGATGAAGGTCTAAATACTGCATTTTTGTAACTGCGTCTTTATCCTTGACTTTGTCATAGAAAGGTTTTGTGATTTCCATCGGATTAGGTGCAGAAGTAGAAATCTTGAGTATTTTCTTGCGTTCCTCAACGCTGAACATATATGCGTTTCCGATAAATCTTTCTTCAAGGTCTTTTCCTCGTCTTACAAGGAAATTAACCCCTCTCTTCTGAGGTAATTTCTGTGCAACATTTCCGATAGCGCGTCTTATAGGTCTGGGAATAAGATTATATGCGGGTGCGGATGAAGGTTCTTTGTAGATGTTGTATCCGCCGAATATTTCGTCAGCGCCTTCGCCCGAAAGGACAACCTTTACATATTCTGATGCCTTGTTGCATACAAAGTATAAAGCGACAGCGGCAGGGTCGGCAAGAGGTTCATCCATGTGATACTGTATTCTTGAAAGATTGTTCCAGAATTCTTCGGGAGTGATAACCTTGCTGATGTTTTCCTTGTTGATGTATTTAGAGAATTCCTTTGCGTATCCGATTTCGTTGTATCTTTCGTCTTCACCGAAACCTACTGTGAATGTCTTGTCAACATTAGCAACAGCAGCAACATAACTGCTGTCAACGCCACTTGAAAGGAAACTTCCTACTTCAACGTCGGATATTTTATGTGCTTCAACCGAGTTCTTGAAAATATCTGAAATCTCATTCACCCAGTCTTCAAGCTGAGGTTTTCCGTCTTCGTTGAATTTTACTTCCCAGTATCTTTCAACCGAAAGTTCACCGTTTTTATATGTGAAACAATGTGCGGCAGGAAGTTTGCATACATTTTTAAAAAATGTTTCTGTTGTAGGGGAATACTGGAATGTAAGGTAGTTTTCAAGTGCTGTTTCGTTAAGTTCCTTGACAAATTTAGGGTGCGCAAGGAATGACTTTATTTCTGAACCAAACATAAAAGTATCATCCATAACGGCATAGTAAAGAGGTTTTATTCCAAAAAAGTCTCTTGCACCGAAAAGTTCTTTGCTTTCTTTATCCCATATAACGAAAGAAAACATACCTCTTAACATATTAAGAAGAGATTTTCCGTATTCTTCATATCCATGAAGAAGAACCTCAGAGTCGGATTTTGTTTTAAAAATATGACCTGCTGAAATGAGTTTTTCTCTTATTTCCTGAAAATTATATATTTCACCGTTAAAGAGAAGGACTTTTGTATTATCCTCGTTATAGATAGGCTGATCACCGTTTGAAAGATCGATGATAGAAAGTCTTCTGAATCCGAGAGCAATATTTTCATCAATATAAGATCCATCAGAGTCGGGGCCGCGATGACGAATAAGATCCATCATTTCTGTGAGAACTTTATTTGAATTATCTATAGTGTTGGTAAAACCTACATAACCGCACATTTGTTTAAACCTCCAAGAGCTATTTGTTTTACTATATGTACCTTAACTAAATAATTATACAATATATTGGCAATCTTTGCAAGAGAATTTACATTTAAATAGCGAATAAGTTTTATTTAAAATTTGTTAAAAGTGTTGCAATATTTGATATGATGTTGTATAATAAGTAAAGTTATATTATTTTGAAAAGAAAGGTAATATTATGTCGAAATCTTATTGGGATTATTCAGGAGGAAAGAAAAGAAACGACGGCCCTAAACTTAATTTCTTTGTAATTTTCCTCATTATTATATTTACATTTGCACTCTGTCTCGGAACATATCTTCTCATTCAAAATTGGGATGAGCTTAACATAGGTAAAGAAATTCCTTCAGAAACCGTTCCGACTACTGTCAGCGAAACAACAACGGTAGCAACAACCACAGCGCCGACTGAAGAAACTACAACAACTCCTGAAACAACAGTTCTCGCGAATCCTATTCCTCAGACAGATCCTGTCGACCCGTCATATTTTGAAAATTGTGTGTTCATAGGCGATTCTATCAGTGCGGGATTTTCTGCTTACGGATTTATTCCCGAAAAGAATGTTTATGCAAGTATTGGTATGAATATTGATAAAATCAATACACAGACTATGCCTATTATGCTGAAGGATCCTAACGATGAAACAACATACAGTATCCAGGAAATGACTGTTATTGACGCACTTAAAATTTCAAGACCTGATACAATATATATAATGCTTGGAAGTAATGGAATAGCCTGGCTTTCAAACGATTATATGATTGAAAAATATCAGCTTTTTGTTGATTCGATAAAAGCAGAACTTCCCGATACGACCATATATATTATGTCTGTTCCTCCTGTAACAGTAAACAGGGAAGCGCCTGATAATCCGAATGGTCAGATTCTTAACTCGAATATTGATATCTATAACTCTGAACTTCTTGAATTTGCAAATGAAAACGGATTTTATTTTATAGATGTCAACACCTGCCTTAAAGGTAATGACGGAAAACTTCCTACAGAATGGGCAGGAAGAGATGGTATGCATTTCAACAGAGATACATACAATTTAGTTATAAACTATATTTTATCACATACAGTAAAGGAAGAATAAAAATGAAAAGAAGTAAAAAAATAACAGCAATTTTATTGACAGCATTTATTGCACTTTCGATGTCGGCTTGTTCAGGTAAAACAGCAGAAGAAACTCCAGATAACACAACATCTGCTGATGTACAGGTTGCATCAACTGATGTTTCTGAAATAGGAAATGCAGCTAAAAAACTTTATAGAGGAGTAGATATGATAGAAATAACATCAGATAAGATGAATTTCTATTTTTCAGATCTTGATATGTCGAAAGTGGATTCTTTCTATGCTGTTAAGGCACAGGATGGATATACAGATCATTTTGTTATGGTGAAACTTAATGACAATGCTTATTCCTCACAGGTTTCTGACATCTTTAAGGCTTATGCCTCTGATCTTTCTGAAACTTATGCAGATTATGCACCCATAGAAGCAGATCGTGCTGCTAAGGCTCAGATTTCTGTTGTAGAAGACAATTATGTTGTTCTTATTATTTCCGAAGATAATTCTACTGTGCTTTCTTATGTAAAATCATTCTTTAAAAATTAATTAAGACAGGCGGAGATTTTTATGATTATTGAATGTTTGATAATTCTTGCGCTGGTAGTTGCTATTTTGTTTATCTATATTTTCAGAAAAAACGAAGAGCATGAAGGACATGTGCTTATGATAGTTCCTTTTATATTCCTTCCTGCGCTTAATGTTCTTGCATATTTCTTTTCAGGATATGTAAGACTAATACTTCCGTTTGACACGCTGATAACTAATATAATAATCAATTCTATCGCCGTTCTTGTTTCAGGGATATTTGCAGGTGCCGGATTATCAAAACTAAAGACAAAATCTACTAAGATCACATATTCTACAATAGTAGCTCTTTATAATATAATACTTAGCTGTATTCTCATTTCTGATTTGTGTCAGAGAATGGGGTATACTTTTGATTTTAATTTTAAAATATGATATAAGCCGACCACAATATATTGTGGTCGGACTTTATTTTTGGCATTTTCCTTTAAAATAATGATTTTTTAGTCAAAACGAGATTATAAGGCTAAAATTATTGTGCATTATATACAAAATATATATAATCAATTCTCATAAAAATAGCATTGACATTTTATACTGCTTGTTATATAATTAGTATCAGCCCACCGATAAAACACAATATATTGTGGTTGTGGTCAAAATGAAATATGGAGAGAGGTTGAGTATATATGGTTACACAGATTATTAAGAGAGACGGAAGAAAATTACCATTCAATATTGAAAAGATAGCAAATGCTGTTTATAAAGCAGCTCAGGCTGTTGGCGGAAGCAACTATGATGAAGCTATGGAGATTGCCCGTAAAGTATGCATTATGATAGAAGAGGTTTACGGTTCTGAAATTCCTACAGTAGAACAGGTTCAGGATATGGTTGAAAAAGTTCTTGTAGAAGAAGGACACGCAAAGACAGCCAAAGCATTTATTCTCTATCGTTCAAACAGAACACGTTCAAGAGAAATGAACACACGTCTTATGAAGGTTTATGAAGACCTTACTTTCACAAGCGCAAAAGATAGCAATATGAAGCGTGACAATGCTAATATCGATGGCGATACAGCGATGGGAACAATGCTTAAATACGGCTCTGAAGGTTCAAAGCAGTTCTATGAAATGTATGTCCTCGATCCTAAGCACGCTAATGCTCATAACAAGGGTGATATCCATATTCACGACCTTGATTTCCTTACACTCACAACTACATGTTGCCAGATAGATATAGCAAGACTTTTCAAAAATGGTTTCTTCACAGGACACGGTTTCCTTCGTGAACCCAATAGCATAGGTAGCTACAGTGCTCTTGCTTGTATTGCTATTCAGTCTAATCAGAATGATCAGCACGGCGGTCAGAGTATTCCTAACTTTGATTACGGTTTGGCTCTCGGCGTTGCAAAGACATTTATTTCAGAAGTTGCGAGAATTTCGGATATTCTTTTTGATGGAAAAGATATTTCGCCTGTTAAGGAAGAACTTAAGAGCTATGTTACAGATAAAGAACACGTTCTTGATGAAGAAGGTCTTGCGTTTACAGAAAAGACTCTTTGCGATAAGCTCGGTGTATCATCAGAAGACGCAAAACACGTTATAGAAAAAGCACTCAATGCTACAGATCATGCAACATATCAGGCTATGGAAGCTCTTATTCATAACCTCAATACAATGCATTCAAGAGCTGGTGCACAGGTTCCTTTCAGTTCTATTAACTACGGAACAGATACATCTCCCGAAGGAAGAATGGTTATAAAGAATGTGCTTCTCGCTAATGAAGCAGGTCTCGGAAATGGCGAAACTCCCATATTCCCGATACATATCTTCAAGGTTAAGGAAGGCGTAAACTATAATCCTACAGATCCTAACTATGATCTCTTCAAACTCGCTTGCAGAGTTTCTGCTAAGAGACTTTTCCCGAACTTCTCATTTATCGATGCTCCTTACAACCTTCAGTATTATAAAGAAGGCGATTACAACACAGAAGTATCATATATGGGTTGCCGTACAAGAGTTATCGGTAATAACTATGATAAGGATCGTCAGATTGTAACAGGAAGAGGAAACCTAAGCTTCACATCTATCAACCTTCCTCGTCT